>NZ_JBYTCJ010000044.1:0-30433 GCF_058790155.1 Neobacillus sp. FW104-15D2 | reverse complement strand
GCAAGGCAGGAGTCTGCTTGATTCCATTGTGTTAGTCTATCGAGGTCAGTTTTCTTTTAACTGACCTAAGTAGTTACCATTTTATATTAAAAAATGAAGAATTTTAAACTATTTTAATAGAAAAGGATGATCTTTTATAAACTTTAAGCTGAAAATGATGTAAAAGAGTCAAAATTTTTACCAAAATACCTTCCGAGCGTGTCACTTTTGGTGGGCTCGCTTGAGTAATGCACGAATTCATCAAGGTAATGCACGAAATTTCATAAGTAATGCACGATTTCGTTAAGGTAATGCACGAATTCATCAAGGTAATGCACGAATTCATCAAGGTAATGCACGAATCGACATGAGGAATGCACGTGTTCTTCGGGGAATGCACGTAATCATCCAGGAATGCACATGTTCATCGAGGAGTGAACATACACGTTTTCATCTAGAAATGCACGTTTTCCTCCAGGGCTGCACATGCCCTTGTTCATCTTTCGGGCTGCAACTCCAACTGAACATCCCGCTGTCACCATAACCCACGCCGATTCATAATCGAAAAAAATCCTCCGGCATTTAACGGAGGATTTCTACTCTCTATCTGGACTATTGACCATAATCCCAGCCACCTGCGTTAACCGGTCATAAAAAGCCTGTCCTGCGGGTTCGTCCCATAGGCCAATTTCCTGAAAGGCTTCCTTCATGCAGCGCAGCCAGCTCTGGGCTCTTTTCGGTGATACTTCAAATGGCATATGGCGGTGTCTCATCGCAGGTGGGCCGAATTCCTGGCTATACAAAGCGGGTCCTCCTAAAAATTGCGGCAGAAACATTCTCTGCTTTCTCTTGATTTCATCCATATCGCCTGTAAAAAGTGGAGCTAGATTGGGATCCTTATATACTCTTGGGTAAAAGGCATCAACCAATTTATCGATTGTCTCCTGTCCCCCAATTTCGGTGTATAGTTCTCTAAATTGATATTCCATTACTTCACCCCACTTCATTTTTCCTCTTATTATATAGCTATATCATGTCATAAATGGTGATTTATATCACACTAATCAAAAATAGTCTCTGTCATAAGAAACTAGTTAAACGAATTGCATCATGAAAAGACCTCCACTGCCTTTGACGAAAAAAAATGACGTGTGAGTTCACACGTCATTTTTCTAGTATTAGACAAAAAACTTTATAACTGTCAGGATTACCCCAATAAAAAATCCGCAAATGGCTCCATTTACACGGATCCATTGGAGATCCTTCCCTACGTTATTTTCCAGCATATCGATAAGTGTTTCATTATCGAGCTTATCAAGGTTTTCTTTTACAAGCTGGCCGATCTTGGCATGGTTTGCGTCAATCAAATAGAAGATTTGATTTTGAATCCAAGTTTCAGCAGAATCCATTTTTTCAGGTGCTTCTCTTACTTCATGGATAAACTTCCTTACAAATGAAAGAACGTATTGCTCTACAAATTCATCTTCTTCTATCATACTGATCAATTTATTTTGCAGCTGCGTTAAAATAGCGCCTATTTGTTTTTCTGGGCTCCAATTGTTAAGCAGTGTTTCCTTCCAATTGTTTATATCATTTACGAGATCTTTTTTCTCTTCAAAGCCTTTAAGCTCCCTGCGTATTCGGTTAAGGATCAAATGCCTGTAAGGATTGTCCTCTTTTTGCAGGAGAACAATTCTTTGGAGAAAAAACGGCTGGAGCATGTTGCCCAGTTTTTCCTCGTTCAGCATATTGCTAAAAGTGCTGATTGCCATTTTTAAAAAACCATCGGCTTCTGTGTTATCCAGTAGCTGTTTCGCCATCTTACCGATTTTGTACTTTGTTTCTTCATCCCTTATCCACTTTTCAGTCTCCACAAGGACGTAGTCTAATGCTTTTGCATCTAGTTTTCGGTCTAATGCTTCCTGAATAAGTTTTTGAAGCAGAGTGATTACATCTAAACGGCGGAGATATTCCTTTAACTCTTTTTCCAGAAAAGCAGCCATTTTTTCTATGTTAACTAAGCCAATTGCCTGGAGCAGCCGACGTCTAATCCACTTTTTCATCGCATCAGATTCCATTTGTTTTTCTGCGATGCTAAATACTTTCTCGGCAATCTTAATTTGCTTGATTTTCCCCTGGATACTTTCTTTTGTCAGCCAGTCATTCTCAAGCATGTTAATGAGTGCGCCAATCATTCGATCACGATTCTTTGGAAGCAGTGCTGTGTGCGGGATCGGAATACCCAGTGGATGCCGGAATAGAGCTGTGACGGCGAACCAATCGGCAAGTCCCCCGACCAGACCGGCTTCAAATCCGCCTTGGAATAAACGGCCAATTAGTGAATCTTGAAATGGTAGCGTGGCGAGAAAGCCAACGGCCATGATAGCCAATGATACTTTCGCGAAGTACTTTGATTTTTTGTGTTGTTTTGCCATAGAATCCCTCGGTTATTCATTAAATTTACTACACTATAATACCATTTTTATGACACTTTTTTAAAATAACTTGTTTCATAAGTTTTCAAAAGACCAACCAGAAATTCTGATTGGCCAGGGTACATGCTTTATTTTTTCAAATGGTATGGTACTGTCGTTACAATAACATTTCTGCGGTAGAGCAAAAAGGCCCTTATTAAAAGACTGGATTGATTATGGAGAATATTATGCCAGCTTTTCTTCGGAATAAACTGCGGAATTAAAACAGTAACACGGTGATTGTATTCCGCTGCTTTATGTTCCACAGTATCTATAAATTTCGTCAGCGGATGAATGATACTCCTATAGTGTGAATGCAATGTGACCAATCGAACATCGGGCTGCCACTTTTTCCACTTCTTTTCAAATTCCGCTTCACTTTCACGGTCAAAGGCTACATAAACAGCAATTAATTGGACCGTTCCCAGCGACTTCGCGTAAACTAATGAGTTTTCAACCACATGAGTCATACCCGCAACCGGGACAATCATGACATTTCCTTCAATCGAAGGGATTGGCTCATTGTTGCTTAAGCTTAGCTGTTCTCCGACGGCATTATAATGTTTTTTGATTGCGTGAAATAGCAGCACGATTAATGGAAGAAAAATCAGGACGGACCATACCTGCCCGAACTTGGTAATAAAAAAGATCATCATGACCACAAAACTGATCAAGGCCCCAACAAAGTTGGTGATTAATTTTACTATCCATCCCTGCGGTTTTTCCCGGATCCATTTTACCAGCATTCCAGTCTGAGAAAGAGTAAATGGAATAAACACTCCTACCGCATAAAGAGGAATCAATCGTTCTGTCCGGCCTTTAAATACAATGATCAAAATGATGGCCATAACAGCGAGGAAGATGATTCCATTGGAATAACCCAGCCGATCGCCTCTTATAGTAAACATCCTGGCGATATATTTATCTTTTGCCAAATTAACGGCCAGCAAAGGAAAAGCCGAATAACCAGTGTTGGCTGCCAGAACCAGGATCATAGCGGTTGTAGCCTGGATAAAGTAATACATATAATTACGGCCAAATGTCTTAGCTGTTATTTGGGAAACAACCGTTTCTTTTTCATGTGGGACAATGCCGTAATAATACGCTAAATATACGATACCTGTAAACAGTACAGCAAGAATGAATCCCATTGCTATCAAGGTTTTGGCTGCATTTTTGGGTGCCGGATCCTTAAAGTTAGGAATCGCGTTCGAAATGGCTTCTACACCTGTCAAAGCAGAACAGCCAGATGCAAAGGCTCTAAGTAATAAAAATAAAGTGATACCAGCAACAGGCGTTCCAATTGGTGAATGTGCTTCTGCTGGTACGGCTCCCGTAACAATGTGATAAATACCAACAATGATTAAAATAACAAGGGCCAGAACGAATAAATAAACGGGATAAGCTAAAACAGACGCCGATTCAGTTATCCCTCTAAGATTTAAGATGGTAATAAATATGACTAATATAATAGCAATCAAGACGTTGTATGGATGTAATGATGGAAAAGCCGAAGTAATCGCATCCGTACCAGCTGATACACTTACAGCCACGGTTAAAATATAATCAACCAACAATGAACCGCCTGCTATTAATCCGGGATTTTCACCAAGGTTCTCTTTAGAAACAACATAGGCTCCTCCGCCATGCGGATAGGCATAGATAATTTGCCGGTATGATAGGATCAAGGCTATTAATAGAAATAAAACCCCTATCGCTATAGGCAGCGAATACCAAAAGGCGATAGCACTTATCGAAACGAGGACAAGAAGAATTTGCTCGGGCCCGTAAGCCACTGACGAAAGGGCGTCAGATGAAAGAATTGCCAATGCCTTTACCTTATTTAATTTTTGTTCCCCTAATTCATGAGATTTTAGGGGTCTTCCTATCAAAAACCTCTTTAGTACATTTAACAATTAATTCCGCCCCCATAAATTTTTCTTTTGTATAATTCCCTTTTTTTAGAAATCAAATCAGAGACAAGTTTTATTATTTTTGTAATAAAAAAAGCCCTCCAGGCATAGTAAGCTGCCCAGCGGACTAAAGTTTCCTCGTCTCACCAGTTTTCACCTTCCACTCCTGTTACGCTTACGAGGTTAGCTGTCGGGTTCGGGCCATAAGAGTAGCCCTTCCTATTTAAGGATTCACCCCAAGTGGAAACCACAATCTCGGGTCCCCCGCTCCATAAGGATTAAGCGAATTAGAACTATGAAACTGATTTACATATTACTCCTGTAATTTTCATTTGTAAATGAATATGTGGAAAGGAAAAGCCCTTGCTTACAGAGCTTAATAAAAAGTACTTACAATGAGACTAAAAAAAGGAAAACTTTTAACAAAAATTCATTACTGACATGAAGACTTCTTAGAGTTTGTAAGGTTTAAGGCTAGAATAATCCAGTAACAATTCGGCTTAACTAGATGGAATGTACTTCCATACCCAGCTCATTGATTTGTAGAGCTTATTTCTGATTTCGAAGTTTGATCGCTGGTTGTTTTCTGCTTTTTCTTTCTGTTCCTAAAAAAAGCAATAACGAGCAGCATCATAGGAATGATGATTTGAAAGGGCCAATGTAAGTAGATAGGGACTATCTTCAAACCTTCCTTTATATGTTCTGCATAATTTGAAGCGATCGTAAGTGAGGCAAATAAAACAATTAAACCAATTGGAAAAGTTAACTTGCTTGTATTCTTAAATTTAAATAATTCAGTTGCTCCCAGCACGGCAGCATAAAAGTAGAGAGTTATTTTGAAAAACCCGCCAATAACCAGGTAAAGCATAAAAAATACATCCAGTCTTTCAATAAAATTCATAAGATCAATTTTTGAAATCGTGCTTAGCAAAGGGAAAGGAGAACGAATAATAAGGTCTGTCCCCAGAGCAGCAATATTGATAATGGTTGTAATGATTATATTTATTCCGCTCAGAATAATCCCTGAAAGGCACACCAATTTTGCTTTTTTTGGTTCATTTAAATTGGGAAGAATCATGGTAAAGATGATCATTTCACCAAAAGGGAAGGTAATGGTTTCGCCCAATGTTTTCTTTATTACCGGCATTATGCCATTTTCCAATATTGGTTTAAGATTTTCTAAATGCAGCAGTCCTGAAAATAGAACTAATAAAAAACCTATAATGGCCATTAAATAAACCATCATAAATAAAAGCTCTCCTACCCGGGCCAAAACTTCAAGGCCTTTATGGATGGCGTAAATGACGGTAAGAACCATCAATGCATTAAGGATAAAAAGCGGGGTATTCGTATAGATGGTTGTCGTTAATAATTCACCGATATCACGCATTACCCTAGATGCACAATAAAGAAAATAGACGATATATAAAAATCCAAGGATGCTTCCAATAAATTTTCCTGTAATTTTTTGTACATATCCAGTCAGGGGCAAATCCGGGTAATAGCTAAACAGGCGATGATAGACAAGAAAAAGCAGAAGACCTCCTGCCATCCCTAGCAGGACAGCTATCCACGCATCCTGCTTCAAGCCAGAAGCAATACCTACAACAATAGAACTGCCCATCTCAAACAAAAATACAAGGACAAACAATTGGAACGAATTGATCTTAATGGTGTCCATCCATGCTCCCCCTTCTGTAGGGTTATTGTTTCATATCCACCGAAAACGGATTGGTCCGAATCCCACCCCGGCGGAGATAGGAATCTACTTTAACTGTCACTTTTAATTCGGCAAACTGATTATCCCAATCTTTACTAATCCTTTTCCATAGCTTCGGGTCAGTACGGTGAACGGCATCTCCGAAACCAAAAATATCACTGCGTTGTTTTTGAGCAGATTTAATGGTATCCAGTACTTCCTTCTGAATTGAATTTTCCATTTTTTGTTCAATTTTCCCGATGACGTCTGGATCAGTTAATTTAATCGGCAAATCTGCCTGGCTCACATTTCCTTCATTCTCAATCGCTACATGAATAACAGGCTTATCGTTTTTAACAGTTGCAGATACCTTGGTCTTGGACCGGAGTGTAATTAAACTAATAGCATTCTTTTTTCCCTTCCAATCTATATTTACATCTGTGCCTTTGATCTTATCGAGGACCCATACAGCACCTCGGGCTTCTTTACCATCAATCCAGCCTTTTAATTTACCCTTTTTAAAAATAGCCAGTCCATCAGTCTTTATTATTACCTCCGGGATAGTTGAATCCAAATTTGATTTATATTTCCCCTTATTCTTGTCCCCTACTAATTGGAATCCATTAGCTATGGGTAGTTTTCCAGTGCTTACAAGTCCGCTGATAAAGTCATCAATCGTTATCTTAAAATTCTCTCCTAACATATTTTCGGTTACCTGAAGAGATTTGGTGAGATTATTGACTGGCAGCTTATCTAGAATGGTAAGAGTGGAGAGCATCTCCTCAGCTGTGGTTCCCCTGGCGATAACTAACTGGGTAGTGGTCCTAAATACGGGATCCCGGTCAAGGGCATCCAAAATATTAACAACCCCTTCCTTTTTTGCCAGCTTCTCGCTAATCACAACCACATTCGTATGGGCAAAATAGAGAGTTCTGGAAATTTTCTTGGTCGCGTTCCTCGCGGCATCCGTTAAATTTACACCGGAACTTTTGTAAACCGCAATGGGAAGGCCACCCCCGCCGCCCATTTGCCCTGTATTTACATTTCCAGGATTAACTATTTGAAAGGTAAGATTATATCCCTTTCCATTCTCTCCTCTGTCTACTCCTAATGCCATCACAAAAGCTAATTCCGTTAATTCCTTTTGGTTCCAGCAGCCGCCAAGAAACGGAACGGCAGTGATGATCAATAAAAGAATTGCCAAGGTCCGTTTCATTCCTGATCACCTTTTTTTGCAGAATCACTATCATTTTGCTTTGGCGGGCCCGGTTTTTGATTGGATCCCGTTCTAGATATATTTCCTTTACTTATTAAATGCGGACGATCTTTAAATGCAAATATAGGAAAGCGTATCAAAGCATCCTGCTGATTATGGATATTAAAAGGTGCTAACGGTGACATATATGGTATCCCGAACGACCGCAGTGAGCACAAATGAAGGAACATAAAAATAAGCCCCAGTGATATCCCATAAAACCCTAAAAATGTGGCAATTGCCATTAGCACAAAGCGTAGCAATCTTGCCGAAATCGCCATGGCGAAGGAAGGTGTTGAAAAATTCGCTATTGCGGTCATCGAAACAACAATGACCATAACAGGAGACACAAAACCGGCCTGAACGGCTGCCTGGCCGATTACAAGTGCTCCCACTATTGAAACAGCCTGGCCGACCGCTCTTGGGAGCCTTAATCCGGCTTCCCTTAAAATTTCAAAGACAACTTCCATGACTAAAGCCTCGATAAATGCCGGAAAGGGTACATTTTCCCTCTGTGCTGCAATGGCAATCGCCATTGTCGTTGGAATCATTTCCTGATGAAAAGTGGTTGCTGCGACATATGTCGCTGGTCCGATTAAAGCGGTGAAAAAGGCTAAAATTCGTAATAGCCGAATTCCGGTTGAAATATCAAAGCGGAAATAATAGTCATCCGGTGCCTGGAAAAATTGAATAAATAATGCTGGTGCCGTAATAACAAATGGTGTCCCATCCACTATAATCGCAATCCTGCCTTCCACCAGCTGTGAGGCCACTACATCGGGCCTTTCTGTATGGTAAGTGGTTGGAAAGGTAGTCCATGTTTGGTCTTCAATCAATTGCTCAATATATCCCGATCCGCCCATTGCATCCATATCAATCCGTTTTAATCTGGTCCTTATTTCCTCAACGATTTTCTCATTGGCTATCCCTTTGATATACATGATGCCTATATCGGTTGAAGAAACCTTGCCAATTTTCATGGATTCAAGCCACAAATTGGGACTTTTAATACGTCTTCTAATTAATGCAGTATTTGTCCGTATCGACTCTGTAAAAGAATCCTTAGGGCCCCGTATGGATAATTGAGTGGTTGGTTCGGAAACCGCCCTTTTTTCTCCACCTCTCGTACTGCCGCTAATTGCTTTATTAAAACCATCTAAGAAAATAATTGTTTCTCCAGAAAGGAGCAATTCATATGTTTTTTTCCAGTCCCTCACAACTTTGATATCTCCAAGGGCAACCGCTTTTTCAAACAAAAACCTAAAAGGATCATTTGAAATATCTTCTGAGTTGGTTTCCATAAAAGATTCCAGAACAAAATCACTAATTGCCTTACTATCAACCAGACCATCGAAATATACGAGTGCTCCCTTATGTGTTCCGAGCTTATATTCGCGAATAACAACATCTGTACTGTTACCCAGCTCTTCTTTTATTCGGCTAATATTATCCTTATAATCCCGGAGGATTGGCAATTCTTCAGGTTTACCTGGATCTTGATCTTGACGGATATTATCATCCTGTCTCTTTTTTTGTTTTTTCGTAAAAATTTTAGACAAAAATGACACATCGCCCGCCTCGCTTTTCGTAGGTTATACACACATATCCAATAATGGTTATCCTAACCAAACCAATTTATTTTATCCAATTATGGATGGACTATCGAAAAAAAGGAACATGGATAGGAACGCGGGAACAGGAATGGGGAGCCAAGAATAACTAAGGGGGAAAAAAGGAACAATAACATCATTCCCAAACTGCAGGTGAAACAGATGAAAATACTTTTAGTCACCTTTATTTTGTCGGTTACAGTATTATTGTTAATTATGTCATTGGACCTGATTATGGGTTCCAAATTGAATGAGGTTTTTTGGAAAGCTTCCAATCCTTTTCGGGTAATGGAGCCTTCAGAATATGCTGTCGTATTTATGTTCATCATCAGTTTAGGTATCTATTATTTAAAAACATTTCTTACTAAAAAGAAAAATAAGGATAATACTTCAAAGAGTTAATGTGAATGGATAAAATTCTCTTCGACTGACATACCAAAAACCCGGAAAAAGGTGACTTTTTAGAAAGGCCAGCGCTATCCGGGTTATCGCTTTAGAGCCTTCCTGTCCGAATAATTGGTCCATTCGGACAGCTTTCGTAAATTCAAAAGCGTTCCTGTCCGAATCCGTGTGCTATTCAGACTCCACTTGCAGGTCAAGACTCCTTCTTGTCCGAACCCAGGTATTTTTCAGACTCAATTCGGAGATCCAGGCTCCTTCCTGTCCGAATCATTAATCCTTGCACGGATTCCCTTGCTGTTTCTAAATTAATTTCCACTTGAAACACCTATCAAGACTCAACCCCCTCCCAACTTTATTTATCAATGGATCAAAAGTATTCTAGGGAATTGATCATTATTTCCTAGGCAAGCGCAAAAAAGAACAAATTATATTAATGAAATACGATTGCTGTCGAAAAGCTGCTGGTTTTAGCGGATCATAGAATTCTTTTACAATGTGTCATTTTAATTCAAAATTGCCCTAATCCTTTCCTGCAATTACTTATTTATGTAAAGAGCTTTTTAGACCTAGGGGGCATACTATTCATGAATCTAATGAGAGGGTGATTTTATGTCAATGGAATGGTTTGACCGAGTGGTTGGGGAATTACAGAGTCACCTGGAATCTATTTGTGAAAAGTATGACCAAGAAGGCCAAATGGCGGTTGAAAGAGGATCAAAGCATCCAAGAATCGAGTTTTTTGTCGATTTCGAAGATGGTGAAAGGGATTATTTTTATACCTTATTTTTTGATCCGCAAAATGAAGAATTCTATACGGAAACCATTGATGATGAACTAGAACAGCCTGCCAGAGTCATTCTTTCAGATATAGATGATATTGTTGATGCAGTGCACGAAGGTTTCCATGATTATATTGAGGATGAGGATCAATCGGATGTTGTTTATGCAGATGTTGATGACGACACGCTGTATTTTGACACCTATGAAGATGGCGAAAGTGATGAAAGGTACGAGGACGAAGAACTCCTTCTTACTGAAATAGTTGATGAAGACGATATTCTTGAGGAAATTGAGGTAGAGTGGGAAACTCCTGAAGTGACCGCATTCCTAAAAGAAGATGAGGTCGAGGTTACCTACCAGTTTGGTCTTGTTCAGGAAACCGGTGATGGTGTTCTCCGCCGAATAAATCGCTTGTGGACAGAGGATAATGAATTAGTGAAAGACGAATCAAACTTTATCTTCACAAAAGAAGAAGCTTCCACAATCATTGCTATGATTGCTAGCCACATGGATTCAATGCAGGGTTACGAAGATTAAGCCGATTTAAATAGAATCTATTATGGATTTCAACACAGTATCTACCAACATTTTAACTTCATAATGAGGGTTCCTCCAAAGGTTTAGTAAGCGTTATTTCTTACTACATTTAACTGAGGAGCTCTTTTTTAAAAAAAGGAATGCTAACCCGCCTATCGTATTATTTTCTGATGGATCGTTTTTTTATGGTTTTATAATAACGCCTTTTGTGTTTACTTCGTTTGCCGATTGGAAATAAGCATAATAGTTCTCAACCATTCTCTAGGAGGAGTGATTTTAATGGAAGGACATTCCAACAAGGTCAAACATAAAACCATAACTGCGCTGAATAGAGTAAAGTCTAGTATTAAGGAAAAATTCTTTAATATCGCAGACATACCGTCAACAACTGTAAAAGAATTAGCTGATTTTATCCAACATCACCCTGATGCAAAATTTACCAAGAAAGAAATGCTCGGAAATACTTATTCTTTCTATAATTTAGAAACACAGGGATATAAATATTATTTAGAAACCAATGAATTCAAAATTTTACAGTTAGATGTATTTTCTCAGGATAAAAACATGGTATCTTATCGATCATATAGGGATTCTTATCAAATGAATACACCAATAAGAATACCCTAACTGTAAAATTCCCAGCCTCTTAAATAGAGGCTTCTCCTTTGCCTTCCCCCGGTAGGTCCATACTAACAAGATTGCCCAAATGGCAGCCTTTATAATGATGTACACCCCATAAATCTCTTTTTTATAGCCAAACTTCATTTTAAAAAAAGTTCTACTCATTCCTTCTAAACTTCTTCTCCGATAGATTTTATATAAATCTTGACCTCCCACTTCTAAAAATCCAGGAAAGTACCGCAAAAGCTATTCATGTTTCGCCTTTCTATTTATGTCACTTTAAATTTGTAATAACAGGTGATGTTTATAAGTATCAATTCGTACAGTTGCAGCATACTATCTTCGAGGTGAAATAACTATGGCTAATCATGAAGACATGTTTAGGGAATTGCATGGGATGAAAATTCCAGAGGAAAATAAGATGGATTACTCATCGAAGGAAACCTGGGCTAAGATAAAGGCAAATCTAGTTCAAAAGCAAACAAAAATCATTGACCATAAAGAATAAAGGTGCATCAGACCTGATGCACCTCCTTCGATTCTCTACACTCCCTTTTTTCAACAAGCAGCCGCACCAGTAAAACCTTTGTTAAAAGACTTTTATTGTAATGTTTACAATCATCCAATAATCGTTAAATGTATTTCGCCAAAACCAAGCTTTTAAGGTATTCATGAAACTTTTCGTTACCTAATTGGCAATGATCTTTATCCATTCCCACATAGATAAATAGTTCATGATATAGTTTTTCACTAACTCCTTGCAGAGTAAAGCCATTGATATACTGGTTATCCTCGGATGCTAGAATAATATTGATTCGCCTGCCAGATTGTACGTCTTCCCACATCTTTTCATTTTGATTTTCAACTATTTCATTTTTTAAATGGAATCCCAATGTGTATAGGTCAATTTTTTCTTCGGCCGTGTAAAGGTTTTTCAACACATTTATGTCTTTTATGACATAGTACCTACATGGATTTTCCACGTTTTCTCCAATATCAGCAAACTTAATATCTTCTTCTACAGCCAAATATTTTTCAGTCAAAATCTTATGTATTTTTTCCAGGTTGAATCTATAGGGAATATTTAATTTCTTAGCTAATCAGAATTCATATCCCTAAATTCTGAACGCATAAGTAAAACTAGGACATCCGCCAAAGGGACTTGCGTATGCCCAGTTTTTCTAATAATTCTCAAAAACTGCCTCAGTAAAATCGTTTATATATTTTTCCATTATCATTCCTCCAACAGAATACAATTTATCTAATGTCAAAAATTCTTCTTTTGCCTCGTTATTTCCTTCTGATTAGTTCAACAAGGGATGGAGTGAATCTTGTTCTTTTCCCACTGCCTCTTTTCTATCGCATTTTAAGCTCCCATGAAAAACCAAAATGTAATTGACCTAACTACCAACTCTTTCGATCCCCCCCGTCCTTGTGCTCCGATAAGCAATTTGATCGTTTTAAATTGACATTTTGAAAGCCGATTACTTGATCATTGAAAGGGTAATATTATACAGAATAGCGTAAGAAACGGTTAAGGAGTGATGAAAAAAATGACAGAGAACAGCAACTCTGGCCAGCAGACCGGTGCAACTCAAAAAACGGTTGGCCAGTATTTATTTGATTATCTTAAACAGGAGGGTATTACCGAAATTTTCGGCGTCCCAGGGGATTATAATTTTACACTGCTTGATACGCTGAATCAGATTAATGGCATCCAGTTTATCAATGGACGAAATGAACTAAACTCGGGATATGCTGCGGATGGTTATGCAAGAGTCAAAGGCCTATCTGCTCTTATTACTACCTTTGGAGTCGGAGAACTTAGCGCTTGTAATGCGATAGCTGGGGCTAATAGTGAGCATGTGCCATTGATTCACATTGTGGGTGCGCCACCCGAAAAGGACCAAAAAAAACACAAACTAATGCATCATACTCTGATGGACGGAAACTTCGACGTCTTCCGCAAAGTATATGAGCCGATTTCGGCTTACTCTGCCATGCTGACCCCGGAAAATGCTATGATTGAAATCCCAGCAGCGATTCGCACAGCAAAAGAAAAGAAAAAGCCAGTTTACCTTTCAATAGGCGATGATATCGTGTCCAAGCCCGTCATCTCCCGGGAAGAGCCAAAACTGACACGTCCCGCTTCCAGCCAAAAAACCCTTGAGGCTGCAGCCGATCATGTTCGTCAGATGCTACAAAAAGCCAGTCGGCCAGTAATCCTAATCGATGTTAAAACAATGCGGTTTGGCCTTCAGTCGGCGGTTCATCGGTTAGCTGATGCCATGAATGTACCTGTTGCAACTACGTTGTATGGAAAAGGATCTTTCTACGAAACCCATCCTAATTATATCGGAATGTATGGAGGAGCTTTCGGGAGTTCTGAAGTTCAAAGCACGGTTGAAAATGCAGATTGTGTGATTGCAGTAGGCTTGGTATGGGCGGATACCAACACGGCATCGTTTACAGCAAAATTGAATCCGCTCGTCACTATTGATATTCAGCCCGATATGGTCAAGGTTGCGGAATCGGAATATTCGAATGTACTCGCAGAAGACATGCTTCTTGAAGTGGAAAAAATCAGTTACAGTGGCCAATCTTCCACTGAAAAAGTGTCCTTCCCTTACGAACAAATCACTGGCATGGCCGATGAACCTATAAAAGCAGCGGACTATTATCCCCGTTTTCAGAACATGTTGAAAGAAAACGATATTGTGATTGCTGAAACCGGGACGTTCTTCTTTGGACTTGGACAAGTTAGATTACCGCAAAATGTAACATACATTACACAGGGAGGCTGGCAGTCCATCGGTTATGCCACACCATCCGCTTACGGTGCAAGCATCGCCGCGCCGGGCCGAAGGGTATTGCTTTTTACAGGTGATGGCTCCTTGCAGTTAACCGCCCAAGAGATAAGCTCTATGCTCTATTATGGCTGCAAACCTATTATCTTCGTCTTGAATAACAATGGATATACGATTGAGAAGTATTTAAATGTGAAAACCAAAACTGAGAATCAGCAATATAATGATATCCCACGCTGGTCTTACACTAAGCTGGCCGAAGCCTTTGGGGGCAATGCTTTTACATGGGCAGTCCGAACCAATGGAGAGCTTGATCAGGCTATAACTCAGGCTGAAGAGGAATGTGCAGAAAGGCTTTGCCTTATTGAAATGATGGTTGAAGATTCAATGGATGCACCTGATTATGTGCAAAAGATGCGCAGTTATATGCAGAAGCAGCAAAGTCAAAAATAATTCATTATAACAAGGGGTTCCTTAATAACCTTTTATGTACTTTTGTGGGTGCGATTGCTCATAAACAATCGCACCTTTTCTCTTTAAAAATTCTTTTGATGTTCAAAACAAAGGATCTTTCCTTCAAATTTTTTATAAGATGAACAAAACATCTTTACCTTTTCAGAAACTTCTTTTCCACATACTACACAGGTAGAGACCCTTTCCTCTTTATTTCCCTTAGGTTCGCTTTTATTGTTGTTACTTTTTAATAAAGCAATATGTCTTTCCCGGATAAATGGATCAGTAATATTTATATTTTGCAGCTTTTTATATAGATGTTGAAGTTCTTCATCAGAAAATATTGGTTTCTGGTTTTGCAGTTTTTGAAGATTGATTTTTCTATTTAGAAATTCAGAAAGTTCTACATCATAAACGATTAACTCCCGAGATTGAATTTTTCTAAGTTCAGGATTCACTTTAAAGGTACATCTTTTAGTAAATGACACAATGGATATAAAACTTGATTCAGATACGGATAAAACTGATTGAATCGCCTGTATGTGACCGAAGTTTTGATGAAAAGGATTCATGAAGGAAAACTTCCCATTCACAGACCAATTTCCTCTATTTATATCCCCATAAATGGTTCCTGCATAGTTTTTGGTTTCAATGACAAATAACCCATAGGAAGAAAAAACAACATGATCAACTTGGGAATAGCCTGATTTAGATTTAGAGTTTGGTATTAATAGGTCACTTAAATGAAAACAACCCTTAAGCTGATCAAGCTGAATATTAATCTTATATTCACCCAATTCACCAATTCTGTTTGAATCCACTTTTCTTTGTGGTGACTTTTTCTGGTTACTTTTTTCAACATCTTTTTTAAAAATATTAAGAAACATTAGTACAACCCCTTATTTATAAATGCAAAAGTCTAGAATGCTTTCTTTTATTATTTCGGAATAAATTTTCTAGTTTTTAACTGCTGGCAGATTAAAAGTTATTTACTATGCATTTGCTAGCACTTTACTACTTTATTGATAGCTTTTGGATAACTGTTTGATAGAATGCCTATGTTCACTAGTAAAATCAATAAACTTACCCTCTCTTAAGACTACATTTGTTTTGATAAACTATCCTGCTCGAGCCGTAGTTTATTTTTATTTAGAGGCTTTGCAACCATAGAATATTGAAAAGAAAGCATACAGAATATCCCGTCAGTCTTTAAGAAAAACACAGAAATGCGGTCTTATACTTCCTGTAGGAAATTGAAATACATTTATTGGCTTCCTCATAATCAACAGTAAAAACCCTCTGACTGTAAAAGACAGAGGGTTTTTTTAGCTCATTCTTTTGGATGTTTTTAAGATCTTGTATCTTAGCTTTTTAGCGAAGTTGCTTGTTAATGTGATTTTTTCCGCAGTAACTTATCCAGTTTATCTTCGATTCTTTTAAGCCTCTTTTCGTAGTGCCGAAAAGTGAGGTAGGCAGTAATTGCTTTAATCACAAAAAATGAAATGGCTACAATAGCAATAAGCAGATAATTATTTTGGACACGATTTACAAATTCATTAATATCATGCATATGGATCCGCAACCCGCTTTCTAAGTCAATACGATATATGAATTATTTATTTTGTCCTATTTATTAAGGAAGTATGTTGGATATCATGTACAAACCTTATAAGCATTTTCACTGCCACTCACAAGACCCTGCAAGATGAAATGTGGGATAACCGGGATGGGATGTTCTAACATCATTAAATTCTTCAGCAAGCCCGTTCCTCGGAAAATGACCCTGTTACCTATGCGTGGTCACCCTCTCTGCGTTTTGGCTCCAATGTTACTTCCATATAATTTAATTCCATGTTTACTTCAGCGAGATCCATTGCTTCATCCTGCGTCATATATTTTGGAGTTGTTACTATCCTTTTCACCTCAAGACCTAATACATTTGCTTCTTGATCCTCGAATTCCAGCACAATCGGTGTCATTGCTGAATTATAAACTCTTCCGTTTATAAGTATTTTCATCCGGTTACCTCTGTTTTTAGAAATTTTT
The DNA here is from genome assembly GCF_058790155.1 of Neobacillus sp. FW104-15D2. Taxonomy (NCBI): domain Bacteria; kingdom Bacillati; phylum Bacillota; class Bacilli; order Caryophanales; family Bacillaceae; genus Neobacillus; species Neobacillus sp. FW104-15D2. Next base: position 13,857 of record NZ_JBYTCJ010000044.1, on the reverse strand, counting down.
TTAGAAGCTATTGCGGGTTATTCCTTAACTTTCAAAAAAGCCATAGCCCTAGTATTTACAATATCCCTTCGATTTTATAACCCATTCCCTCAGCTATCTATCAAACATGAAGGTTTCCGTTGAAGTGACAGGCATCTTTAAAATTAAGCGAATGAAAAAGAGACGGATTGCTTCCGTCTCAATCGCCTAAAACTCACTTGTTAAAAAATACAAACGAGTCCCTGAACCCCTTCTGAGTCATTTGCCTTATAGGGAACAATCAGCAGAGCGACTGAATGCAAATACCATTTCAAGCCATACTACTTTAGAAGGAAAAGGAAAATTAATCTAAGTGTGGTGGAATTATGCGTAATTTTTCATGGATTGTCCTCGAATGGAAAAGCCTTATTAAAGATCCAAAGAAGCTGATCCCTTTGATTGCTATTTTATTTATTCCGTTTCTCTATAGCGGAACTTATTTATGGGCATTCTGGGATCCCTATGCGCACACGCAGCGACTTCCGGTGGCGGTGGTAAATGAGGATGAACCCATTCAGTTAAATGGGGCGAATTATTCCATAGGGAAGGATTTAGTGAATGAACTCAAAAAGGAAAAAAGCTTTGAGTGGAAATTCGTGTCCAAATCCAAAGCGAACGTGGGGATAAGAAACAATCAGTATTACTTCAGCATACTGATACCGAAGGATTTTTCAAAGCGGGCTGCGGCATTAGCAACGGGCAACCCAACTCCATTAAATCTATATTACCGTTCCAATGTAGGAACAAATTATATTGCGTCCCGTATTGGTGAAGCGGGAGTAGATAAAATTCGGGAAAGGCTCTCGGAGACGATAAGCGAGAATTACGCCCGGGCAATGCTTGAGGAAGTTTATACAATTGGCCAAGGATTACAGAAGGCTGCCAACGCTTCTGACCAAATAAGCAATGGTCTGAATAAGGTCAATGCTGGAACTCTTAAGCTAAAAAATGAAATGGACAAGAACAGAGGTTCAATTCAGCAGCTTTCTATTGGTGCAAACAAACTTAGCAATGCCGCTGCTTCTCTCGCAGACGGTGCAAATACAATGCAGTCTAGTATGAAGGAAATAAGTAAAGGGATCGCTTCTGTTGAAAAAGGGCCTGGTGATGTCAAACATAACGCAGCTCAGCTAATGCAAAATGCTGGGACACTGAATACAAGTCTGCAAAGCTATGCAGCGGCACATCCAGAATTAAGTAATGACCCAGCCTTCCAGCAAATACTAGGAGCGAACCAGAATGTAAATGACGGAATCCAGCAATTACAAACTACCTTTGGCGTTATGTCCAATCAAAACATAACTACGTTAAGGGATGGAGCACAGACGATCACCTCCAAAATGAATGATCTATCTACTGGGGCATCCAAAATTGCTTCATCACAAAAGGCCATCGCCGATGGCACAGCCTCCCTATCTTCGGGATGGAATCGTGCTGTTTCATCATTAGGAACCATATCAAATAGTCAGAAGGAATTGCTAAAGGGAAGCAAACAGCTGGGAAATCAATTAAATACCGGCGCAAAGAAAATCGAAGCCATGCAATCAGGACAGCCTATTTATAAAATGATGGCCAATCCTGTCCATTTAAAAGAAGAACTAGTACACGATGTACCGAACTATGGAACGGGACTTGCTCCTTATTTCATATCGATTAGCTTATTTGCAGGCGCCTTACTCCTTTCTACAGTTTTCTCTTTTCGGGATACAATGGTTCCACCCCCTTCTGCTCTCAGCTGGTTTGTTTCAAAATTTGCGGTTTTGTTTGTCATTGCTATTGGACACAGTCTGATTACCAATTTCCTCTTGGTTCATATGGTGGGATTAAAACCCTTGCATACGGGCCATTTGTATCTGTTTTCTTTTTTTACAAGTTTAGTGTTCATGGCGATCATACAATTCTTGGTGACAGCTGGTGATAATGTGGGAAGATTTATTGCCATCATCCTGCTCGTTCTTCAATTGACATCGAGCGCAGGAACTTTTCCTGTTGAGCTGGTGCCTACTGCCCTTCAGCGTTTTAACTATGTATTGCCAATGACCTATACCGTGCAAGGTTTTAGAACGATCATTTCTACAGGGGATTATCAAATTCTCTTCCAGGATGTTTTAAGACTTTTGGCGTTTTTAATTGTTGCACTCTTGCTAACACTTTCGGTGCTCAGTATCCATAAAAGAAGAATAAAGGTATGAAAACAAAACCTCCCCAAATGATTGAGGAGGTTTTGGCATATTCACATGCTGACCTTTTTCTCTACTTATAAACTATACTCATCCAGCAGTTTTTTCTTAATCTTTAAGGTTTCCACTATCTTAAAATACTTACTGCATTCCCTCTCAAGCTTTTCCTTCCTTACGCCGATCATTCTTTCCACTTCTTGAGGACAAGGACCACCCTGAATGCTTCTGATTTCTACAAAGTATTCAGGTGAGATGATTTTTTTCCATTCTTCTTCGCTTAGCTTCACATTTGCATACTCGCTTATGATTTTGTTGATCTCGTCAATGTTCCAGTCATATAATTCCTTTTGCTCTTTTATCGTCTGTTTGGATATATAGCTGGCAATGGAGTGAGCTTTTCTAAAAGAAATATCATAATCCCTTGCCAATGTATCTGCCAGTTCTGTAATGGTAATACATGATTTCTTCGCCATTTTTTTCGTATGCTCACCATTCACTTTGATTGTCATAATGACGGCATACATCAGTTTAAACACTCGGCTTGCATTATTAAAAGCGCGGTATAAATGCGGCTGGAGGTCATCCTCTGTATCCACAATATCCCCAAATGGTGTGTTGTGGATCATATTGATAGCAGTAAGTGCATCTCCAACGGCACTGCTGGCAATGGAACGGGAATGTTCAATCGAAACAGGATTTCTTTTTTGAGGCATAATGCTGCTAACCTGTACATAGGGATCTGCTACCAAAAAGGTTCCAAACTCCCTGCTCACATGTAAAAGGAAATCCTGAATCCATCTACCTGTGTTAACCATACAGGTCATTAAGGCAGTTGAGGTTTCAAGTAAATAATCGGCTCCTGCAATCGAGTCATAGGAATTTTCAATAACCTTATCAAAGCCTAACAATTCACAGGTTCTGTTCCGGCTGATTGGAAAACCGGTAGTCGTCAAAGCGGCTGCTCCGAGCGGTGACTGATTAACGGTTTCATAGGCACTCCAAAGGCGCTTTATATCTCTTTGCAGAACATCATAGATTGCTAGCAGATAATGTCCCAAGGTAGTCGGCTGTGCCGGCTGTGTATGGGTATAACCAGTCAGATAGGTTTCCTTATGCCGTTCCGCCTGTAACAATAAAGCTTCACTTAATTGATAGCCATGTCCCAGGAACTCTAAAAAATATTCCCTCAGGACAAGGCGATACATCGCCACTCCCATATCATTCCGGCTTCTCGCTATATGGATCTTCCCTGCTAACTCTGTACCGATCTCTTCCCCTATTTTTGCTTCCATCATGAAAAATAAGTCTTCAAACTGGGGCTGATAAAAAATAGAGCTTATGTCCGTTTGGGCAACCTTATTAATGCCTTCCAGCATGACCTTGGCTTCTTCTCTTTTAATAATCCCTTGTTCTTCAAGCATCACGACATGGGCGCGATGGATATCGAACATCACATTAAATAAAAAGTCCCGCTGGTCATTAAAAACAGGCATCAGCAGCTCTTCCACATAGGTTTTTCCAGGAAAAGCTATTCCTTCATTGCTGATAAATTCCTCGATTTTGCTCATCTCTTCATCTCCGATTTTATGACAATGATTGCTCGGCTTTTACCCCGAAAAATTTATTCGATACAAACAGAACAATGGCAATTAACACAATCTGAATCATACCGTAGGCTGCTGCCTGACCCATATTGAACATTCTCAGCTGGTTCATGATTTCAATGGAAATAGGACGGTTTGATATCGTATATAGAAGAACCGATGTCGGAAATTCCCCTACCGCTTCCACGAAAGCGAGCAATGTTCCCGATAAAACGCCGGGCATAATGATGGGAAGAATAACCCTTCTAAAGGTATAAAACCATTTGGCACCAAGACTCCTCGATGCCTCTTCAATGGAATCATCCAATTGCTCCAGCACCGCATTAGTAGAACGAACCACCAATGGAATATGCCGGATAAAGTAAGCTAAAGGCAGGATCCAGAACGTCCCTACCAGTATATTTCCGAATGAGAAAATACTAGGTTCATTGAAGGCGAATATTAGATTCATCCCGATAACCGTAGCTGGCAAAGCCCATGGAATCATAACGAGAATATCAACAAGATTCTTCCCGATGAATTTTCTTTTTACCAGCAGATACGAAGTCAGCACACCGAAGATTAGGTTTCCAAAGGTGGCAATAAACGCTAGAATCAAGCTGTTCTTTAAAGGCTTGAATATATTTGGATCCTGCAATAATAAACGGTAGTTTTCAATGTTAAATACAGACGGATAGGTCTGGTATGTCCATGTCCCGTCCGGTACTAAGGAAAGAAGCAGGATGGTAAAGTGCGGCAGGAGCAGGATAATAACCGCGATAACACCCACCAATACCATAATCCATTTCAAGATCGGATTTTTCACTTCACTCCGGTGCGCCCCTATACCTTTTGATGCCATTCGGTAATCCTTCCGGTTCTGGTACCAGCGCATAAATAACAGAAAGACAATGGATACGATGGATAAGATAACGGATTGAGTAGCCGCAACCTCCATATCCCCGTTTAATTTTGAAAAATAAATCTGCAGGCTGAGCACCCGGTATCCTCCTGCCAATAGGAAAGGTGCGCTAAAGGATGCCATGGAAATCATAAAGACGAGCAGCGAAGCAGCGACAATGGCTGGAGTTAGCAAAGGAAACGTTACTCTCCAGAACACTTTAAAACGGTTGGCACCGAGATTATAAGCCGCTTCTTCTAGGCTTGGGTCAATTTTATTAATCGCAGATGATACGGTCATGTAGAAATACACATACATGGTATAGGCATGAACGATCAGGATTCCAGAAACACCGCCTATTTTAAACGGAACATTTTTCAGCCCGAATAAATCTTTAATGGCATTAGGAACTAATCCCGTTTCACCATATAAAAACATGAAGGCCATTACCCCTACCAGTGAAGGCAGAACAATGGGCATAATAGCAGCTGTCGAGAAAAAACTTCGTCCGGGAAAATCATAACGATTAAAGATAATGGCAAGCGGGATACCGATAAGGGCACTTGCGATTACACTTAGTACCGATATATAAAAAGAATTCCATAGCGCCTCTAAATTCGTCTTCGATTCCTGGCTGAAGAAGTCTTCATAGTTTCCAAATGTAATCCCGTTTTCCGTATGTAAGCTTTCAAAAAAAGTCCTTAAAGAAGGATAAAGTACATAGGCAATCAACACTAAAAGGACCGGAATCAGCAACAGGATGGTAAATCGGGTGTCACGCTTGATCATGAGCTCTCACCACTCAACATAGGAATGACCCGGATTTGGTCCTCCGGAAGCTGGACATAAACCTCTGATCCTTTTTGCAGTTTAACTGATTGGTTGTTTAAGAGATCTGCTTTTAAGCGCATCCCTTCCACACTTATCATTAAATTGATAACAGAGCCAAAGAAATAAACCTCTTCTATTTTCCCTTTTAAAACATTTGTTCCATCGACTTGCTGGTCATGAATTTTAATTGCTTCCGGACGAATCGAAATGGCCAAATCCCCCTGGTTTTCAGGATTTACATGAAACGGAGTATTTTTCACCGTCATTTCCTTCGGTCCAGCTCCTGTTTCTACAGAAAGGAATACTTGCTCATTGGTTTTTCTATTAATTCTGGCTGGAAATAAATTAATATCCCCAATAAATCCAGCAACAAAATCATTAGATGGCTCATTATAAATTTCTGCCGGTGTACCCACCTGGTGGCAGACACCATAATTAAAAACGGCAATTCGGTCACTCATGGACAAAGCTTCCGCCTGATCATGAGTAACATAGATAGTCGTGATTTTATATTCTCGCTGAAGCCTTAGGATTTCGCTTCTCATTTCATCCCGAAGCTTGGCGTCCAGATTACTTAAAGGCTCATCTAGGAGCAGAATTTCGGGCTCAATCACTAATGCTCTGGCAAGAGCGACACGCTGCTGCTGTCCTCCACTCAACTGACTCACCTGACGTTCTGAATATTGGTTCAGCCTTACTTTTTGCAATACATCCTGCACTCGTTTCTTTAACTCACCCGAAGATATTTTCCTAACCTTCAAACCAAATGCAACATTTTCAAAAACCGTCATGTGAGGAAAAAGGGCATAGTTTTGGAAAACCATGCCCGTATTTCTTTTTTCAGGAGGTACACGCGTCATGTCCTTGTCGCCAAAACGCACAATGCCCTTGGTCGGATAATAAAAACCGGCAATCATTCTCAGTGTTGTGGTTTTCCCGCATCCACTCGGGCCGAGAAAGGTAAAGAATTCTCCGTCCTTGATTTCCAAATTCAAATGATCAACCGCAATTACTTTTCCGAATGCTTTTTGGACATTTTCAATTTTTATCGACGCCATACCATTTACACTTCCTATTGTTTGATTTCTTTTTTACCATTCTTAATGTTTTCATCCCAATATTTCATCCAGTTGTCGCTTTCCTTCTGGAACACTTTCCAATCAATATCCATTGGTTTAATTTTAGTGTTGGTGATCCAGTCTGGAAGGTCTTTCACATCATCTCTTGTTGGAATGCGGTAAAAGTCTTTTGCAAGCAATTGTGCAGCCTCTGGTGTATTAACGAATTCGTAAAATGCTTTTGCGGCGTTTGGATGTGGAGCCCCTTTAACTTTTGCGATACCTTCTGTTAACACGGGTGTGCCGCTTTCTGGAATAACAAAATCAAATGGGTAGTTCTTTGTTTCCTTTAACATTACAACGTCTGGCATATCCCAAACGGAGATAGTACCTTCCCCTTTGGCAACCTTGTTGTACATCATTTCAGGATTTGCGGAGTATTCTTTGGTGTTGGCATCAAGCTTTTTCAGCCAGTCATAGCCTTTTTGAGGGTCATTTCCATCTTTATAGTCACGGTAAATGATCGCTGAAAAAATCGTTCTCATTGTTCCGGATGCAAGCGGGTAGCGGATGATAACTTTGTTATTCCATTTAGGGTCGAGTAACTCATCCCAGTCCTTTGGAGCGTCTTCCTTTTTCACTTCTTTGCTGTTATACATGATGACCTCTGGTGTCTGGCTTGTTCCAGTCCAGTTCCATTCCGGATCATGGAATCCGTCAGCAAGGCTTGATGCATAGGATGGTTTATATGGTTCCAGCAAGCCTTCATCCTTTGCCTGGTCGAAGTTTACAGAAGGTGCCCCCCACCAGATATCAGCCTGAGGATTGTTTTTCTCGGAACGGATCCGGTCAAGAACCTCCTGGGAGCCCATGTCGAGCCATTCCACATCAATGTTATATTTCGCTTCAAATTGCTGTTCGAATTTGGACAAAATATCCTTTCCATGCGGTGAATAAATAACCACTTTCTCCTCCAGCTTTTCCTTTGGTTTACTGGAGTTCTTAGGTGTGCCGGAAGTTTTCTTTTCTGTCTCCCCACCTCCACAGGCTGCTAGCAGCAGTGAAGCGGATAGCGTTAACGCGGTAAGAATGGACATCTTTTTCTTGTTTTTCACAATAAATCCCCCTCATTACGTAAATGTAATAGTGCTTTCATGTTCCCTTAAAAACAGTGAAACTGCCCCTAAAACTCCTGCGTTTTCCCCCAGCTGCGAAATCTTCAATTCTACTGAACTCGGAAGATAGTGATTCACTATACTCCTAAGCTTAGGCAGAATAATGTCGGATGACTTAAATACACCACCTCCCAAAATAATAACCTCCGGATTCAATAAACTGGCTGCATTGATGATTCCATAGGCAAGATGTTCAATCGCTTCATTGATCACACTTATTGCATCCTTGTCTCCATTTTCAGCCAGCTTGAACGCATTCTCTCCTGTCAGCCCTGTTGTTTCTGCCTGTTTATGTAATGGGTGCTCAGGATTTTCTTTTATTAATCTGGTTAAAGAATCGCCGATTGACTTACCTCCGGCTACACTTTCCAAATAGCCATAATGGTGAAAAACTGGCTTAAATTCATTTTTAATATGATTTTTATCTGTGACCATATAGCCGATTTCACCGGCCGCGCCATTCGTGCCGCGGTACAGCCGATTGTGGATGATAATTCCGCTCCCTATTCCCGTGCCGACAGCAAGAAACAGGACATTTTGCTTATTTTTAGCACTGCCAAGCCATTGTTCCCCAAGTGCGGCAACATTGACGTCATTATCTACAAAGACAGGGTAAGGTAAATGCTTTTTGGCTTCCTTGATAAATGGATAGCGAATCCAATTCAAGCTTGGCGCCTCTAATACGACTCCACTTGCCGTATCGGTAATGCCGGGCACGCCAGCCCCAATGCCTAATATCTTTTCTGGTTCAATTCCTGTCTTTTGGACCAAGGTATTGATCTCTTTAGCAATCTGTTTCATTAATCCCGAGTCTAAATACTGTCCCGTTTTGAAGCTGCTTTGAGCGAGGATCTTTCCGCTCAAGTCGCAAATTACGGTCTTTACCTTTGTACCGCCAATATCCGTGCCGATGACATAGGCTGCTTTTTCATTAAAAAATAGCTGTATGGGCTTTCTGCCGCCCTGCGAGGTCGATTCGCCTATTCCTTTTTCAAAAATCCAGTTTTCCTGAATTAATTCATCCACCAATATGGAAACAGTTGGCTTGCTAATATTAATCTTACCGGCGATTTCTGCCCTGGAAATGGGCGAATGATCAATGATGCATTGCAGTACCCTTCTTTTGTTTAACGACTTTAATTGCACGTTCTTTCCCATTACATTCATTTCATCACGGCCTTAATTTGATGGTTAGTAAGATTGATTAATTAACTGGATTATAACGCAGGCGGAAATACTTGGCAATTAATTTTTTGAATATTTTTTTAATTAGTAAAATTGTACGCTTTCCATAGGGCTTTCAGTATAGTCCTAATTAACTGTTTTAATTTTCTGAATATATATACATTTACATTATTATCCTATCATGTTATTTATTAGTTAGGGTTTCTTCTTCTGTTTGTTAGGAAGATTAACTAACCTACCGCAAATTCTTTTTATAAGGAGGGCCGAATTAGGAAATCATTTTAACTATGAAAGGGGTAAACATATTGAAAAAGTTATTTAGTGGGTTACTCTCTCTTCTTCTAGTTATTTCGTTATTGCCTTTAACCGGTATCGCCGAAGAAACACAACAACCAGATGTAGATTTGTGGAATGCGGTTAAACCGCTCAGTACCACTGTTGTATTCCTGAATACAGGTGCACACCCTGATGATGAACGAAGCGACTTTTTAGCCTATCTTTCAAGGGGATTGGGAGTCAAGACGTCAAGTCTGATTGCTAACCGCGGCGAAGGCGGCCAAAATGAAATCGGCAGCGAGCTAGGAAACGGACTAGGCATCATACGCTCCAGGGAATTGATTGAAGCAGCGAAGATTACAGGTGTTACTGCTTATCATTTAAGCCAGACGACCTCTGATCCGATTTATGACTTTGGTTTTTCAAAAAGTCCTGACGAAACCTTGAAAAAATGGGGAGAAGATCTGACGTATGAACGTGTTATCCGTTTTATTCGTACATACCAGCCGGATATCCTCATGCCATCCTTCCGCAACGTTCCAACCCAGCACGGCCACCATCGTGCCATGGAGATTTTAAGTGAAAGAGCTTTTAAGGATGCGGCAGATCCAAACGTCTATCCTGAGCAATTAAAGGAAGGCCTTTCTGTATGGCAGGTTAAAAAAATGTACTTACCAGCAGAAACAAAAGATCAAACTACTACCTCCATCGAAATCGGGATGTATGACCCGATTTACAAAATGACTTACCCACAATTGGGTGAACAGTCCCGCTTCATGCATAAGAGCCAGGGAATGGGTTCCAATATTCCGGCTGCTCCAAGACAGATCAATCTTGAATTGTTTAAAACAACCGTGGGCAATCAACCTGACCTATTTGCCGGTGTGCCTTACAATCTATCAGAATGGGCAAACACTCTTCCAAAAACAGAAAACGACCTAAAAGTGCACTTTAACAAACTCCAACAAGAATTCAACTCCATTATTTCTTCCTATCCGAACCGCGACCAGATATTTACGAAATCACAAAGTGCTTTAAAGCATGTACGTACAGTCCTTGATAAAATAAACAAATCTCAAAAGCTTGATGCAGACTTAAAGCGTGATTTGGTTCATAAGCTGAATCTCAAGGTTGAACAGCTTCAGAATGCAAGCTTTGTGGCATCCAGCCTTGATGTTAAAGCTTCTTCAGCCTCTACTATTTTAACGAAGGGCCAGACTACTACTGTTACCGTTACGGTTAAGAATAACGGCAAACAGGAACTAAAAGGTTTCAGTGTTGATTTAAAGGTTCCAGAAGGATATAAGGTTGTTGCTAGTAATAACGAACCGAACCTGACCCGTGGGGAAACAGCAAAACTAACTTATCAGGTAACCATTCCTGAGAATGCCGAGTTCTATCATCCATATAAAGAACCCGTGATCCAGACTCAGGTTCATTATAATTTTGATGGAACCTCAGTAAACCATACGGTTCAGCTGGATGGAACCATTGCCGTTCTTCCGGATGTGGCTCTCACCCTTTCACCTGAAGGATTGGTTGTCAATACGGCAGATGTGAAAAAAGAATACCCTGTTTCTGTAAAAGCGAAAAATCTGACTGGCGGCAAAACTCAAGCAGCTGTTTCACTAAAGGTTCCAGCGGGATGGACTGTGTCCCCTGCCAATGCCGTTGTGGATTTCAGCAGCCAGTTTGAAGAAAAGACAGTAGACTTCAAGGTTTCACCACCTGCTGAGGTAAAAGCTGGTGACTTTAGCATCGATGCTCAGGCATCCATTAATGGGAAAACATTTGGTTCAACCGTTCAGGAAATCAAATACAGCCATATCGGTACCTTCTATTATGTTTACGATGCAAAGGTTAAGGGCGTTGCTTTTGAACTATTGAAGGACAATAATCTTAAAATTGGTTATGTAGAAAGCGGATTTGACAAAGTCGCAGACTATCTATCAAATGCCGGATTAAACGTAACGAAACTGACAGCAGCTGATCTTGCGAATGGCGACCTTAGCAAGTATGATACGATCGTAACCGGCATCAGGGCTTATCTATCCCGAGATGATCTGCTCGCCAATAATCAGCGCCTTCTAGATTATGTGAATAACGGCGGACATTTAGTGGTCCAGTACAACAAGGTCACAGACCGCTGGAATAATTCACTCGCACCATTTTCGTTAACACCTGGAGATCCTCCAATCAAATGGAGAACAACAGATGAGGATGCTAAGGTTACTGTACTACAGCCGGAATCCCCTCTCTTCAACTATCCAAATAAAATTGGAGACAGTGATTGGGACAACTGGATTCAGGAACGAAGCATCTATTATCCAAGCTCCTTTGACAGCCGTTATCAAAAATTCGTCAGTATGGCGGACCCAGGCGAAGCACCATTTGATCAAGGTATCCTGGCTGCCAATTATGGTAAAGGAACATACATTTACACATCCCTTGTACTTTACCGCCAGATTCAGGAACAGGTACCAGGCGGCTACCGAATCTTCACTAACCTGATCAGCTACGGAACACAAAAATAATTTTAAAAAGAAAACAGCCCTGCAGAAATTTGCGGGGCTGTTTTTGTCATACTCAGTTTTTTATCAAAAACTTTAAAGTGATAATAATCTATCAAACATCTTTGTTTTAATAGTTTCGGCTGAGGATACATTTATCAATGGGAAACTTTCACTTTTTGCATGTTGAAGCCTAACCATATATATCAAGTCTGACAACAGGTTAGAAACAGGATCCTCCGAAGAGGGGCTTTGATTCAATTGTTCCTCAGCTACCTTCTTTTCATTTAATAAAACTTCCGTTGGCGGGGAAGACTCATATGGCAGATTTGTAAGGTTCGTCCCCTCCCCGGCGATTACTACCTCTGTATTATATTGCATTAACCCCGGTAACTCATTTCCTAAAATTGTCCTCGCATCTGTTGGTTTTATCGTTGTAAGCAGTTGGAAAAATATATTTGAAATTCTTGATGAAGTGAACATCGAGTCACTTACTTCTGGAAAAAATGCATGATTTTCGGATTTGATCAATTCAACAAATAGTTTCTCTGTATTAAATATACCGATTGAATTATTGAGGCTTTGAGAAGTAATTTTAATATCCATTAAAACAACAATTAAAATTGTCAGGAATATAAAAGAAACGAATAACATCGATTGAATAGTATATTTAAGTAGTGATTAAATTCATAGATTCATCCCTCCTGACCTCATTTATATGAGTTAGTGTGGAATTATATTATTCATTAATAGATAATAGATTTATAAAAAGCAACTCATTGACAAGGTAATACCTAATAAAGTACAATTCGTAATGCTTACGATTTATAGAATAAAGAACGACCATTTCAAATAAAATTACAATAGAAACATGACATTTGAATAGAAATGAGGAAATACTTGTGAAGAATTTCATTTACTTATTATTAATAATCACTTTTATTATAAGCGGATGCTCAAATAGCCAAGACAAAGAGCAGAGTACCAAAGGCGCTAAAAGACTACATATTGTCACCACCTTTTATCCCATGTACTACTTTACCAAACAAGTTGTTGGCAATAAGGCGGATGTTGATCTATTAATACCAAATGGTACAGAGCCGCATGATTGGGAACCTACAACCAAGGATTTGGCCAATATCCAGGACGCTGATATATTTGTATACAATAGCCGATACTTCGAGACCTGGACTAAAAAAGTGTTAAACAGTGTGGATACTTCAAATTTAAAAATTGTTGAAGCTGCCTCAGGGATTAAATTAATTAACGCTCTTGAGGAAAATAAAAGTGAATTGAATTCAAGTTCATCTAAGGATCCGCATGTCTGGCTTTCGCCCGTTTTAGCGCAGCATGAAGTGGAAAATATCACAAAAGCAATCATAAAAGCAGATGTAAAGAATAAAAACATATACCAACAAAATGCCAAATCTACTAAGAGCAAGCTTTCCGATCTGGATCTGCTATATAAAAACACCTTAAAAACTGCAACACAAAAACAATTTGTTACGCAGCACGCTGCTTTCGGCTACTTAGCGAGGGAATATGGGCTAAAGCAGATACCGATTGCAGGGCTTTCACCTGACGTTGAACCAAGCATGGGTAAATTGCAGGAATTAGCGGAATTAACAAAAAAGAATCACATTAAAATTATTTACTTTGAGGGACTTACTTCTTCTAAGGTTGCACAAACGCTTGCGGATGAAACTGGTGCAAAAACAGAAGTTCTAAACCCTCTTGAAGGATTAACGAAAGAAGATCAAAAGGAGAGATTGGATTATATAGGTGTGATGAAAAAGAACCTGAATAAATTGAAATTATCCTTATTCGATTAGACTGACCTGTAAAAGGGCAAGATACTTCAATTAAGTTAGTTCAGAAAACGTGGAGAGCAGTGTAATGAGCACACAACAAAGCTTGAGGTAAATTAAAGAAACCTCAAGCTTTTATTTATGTGCAGTGCTTATTGAAATAAATCCGCCTTTAGTCAAAGTTTACCTGCCTTTTCAAGTACAGAGACAAAAAAAAGGCCTATCACAATGTACTGCACCCCAAAAGTTAGAGCTAAATCTAACTTTTGGGGTGTTTATTTTTGGCTAAATATAGTGAACGATTTAAGTTGATGGTGGTAAGGGAATATCAA
>NZ_JBYTCJ010000043.1:0-31157 GCF_058790155.1 Neobacillus sp. FW104-15D2 | reverse complement strand
TGGTGAGCCATGAAGGATTCGAACCTTCGACCCTCTGATTAAAAGTCAGATGCTCTACCAACTGAGCTAATGGCTCACAATGGCTGGGCTAGCAGGGATCGAACCTACGAATGACGGAGTCAAAGTCCGTTGCCTTACCGCTTGGCTATAGCCCAATAAAAAAATGGCGGTCCCGACCGGGATCGAACCGGCGATCTCCTGCGTGACAGGCAGGCATGTTAACCGCTACACCACGGGACCATATTTTAAAATGTTAATTTGATGCTCTAAGATTTCGCTGTACTGTCTCTTCCTCTTCCAGGGGATTCATAGAAGTGGATGCGTCGAGACAACTCGCTGCTGGTTCACCGATGCTTCGCTCGTCGCTACACCACGGGACCATATTTTAAAATGTTAATTTAATGCTCTAAGATTACGCTATACTGTCTCTTCCTCTTCCAGAGTATCATAGAAGCTGGTGCATCGAGACAACTCGCTGCTGGTTCACCGATGCTTCGCTCGTCGCTACACTACGGGGGCCAAATTTTAAAATGTTAATTTAATGTCATATTTTTTTAAAGAACAGGAAATGAGATTGAGTCATTCCCCATCCTTGATGACCCCTACGGGATTCGAACCCGTGTTACCGCCGTGAAAGGGCGGTGTCTTAACCGCTTGACCAAGGGGCCGAAATAAAATTTTTACTACGGAGAAGGAGGGATTTGAACCCTCGCGCCGGTTACCCGACCTACACCCTTAGCAGGGGCGCCTCTTCAGCCTCTTGAGTACTTCCCCAAAAGTGGCTCCACAGGCAGGACTCGAACCTGCGACCGATCGGTTAACAGCCGATAGCTCTACCACTGAGCTACTGTGGAACAATTAAATTATAATTCCTTGTTTCGCTCGTCTCTACCACTGAGATACTGTGGTATAGGTTATAAAATAAAGCAATCTTTTAACCTAGCCGGACAAGCTGTTATCTTGTCGACTCTTTACATTATAATGACGTTGTATTGCAAAGTCAAGACGTTTTTAATAAAAAAATTGCCGAGAGAAATGCTCCTTATTGCACCTGCACTTCTCCGACTTTTACTAAACGTCCTCTGCATTTCCCACACACATAACGAGATGTATTTATTGATCTTTTTCTTTTATATTGAAGGCCGCAGCTTGAACATTTATAAAGAAGAATCTTTTTCGCAATTCTTCTTTTCGGTGCCTCAGGAAGTGAATTACAAAATCTCGGTGCCCCTGTCTTTTTTAAAAGTGCACGAAAATCAGCATCTCTATGCTTGTACCCTTTTCCCTCAAGATGAAGGTGGTAGTGGCAAAGCTCATGTTTTATAATGCCGATTAATTCTTCTTGTCCCAGCTGCTCCAAATACTTTCTGTTTATTTCAATGTTATGTGAGCGCAGAAGGTATCTTCCACCTGTTGACCGGAGCCTATTATTGAATATAGCCTTATGGCAGAAGGGTTTGCCAAAGTCAATTAATGATATCCTCTCCACTAAACCCTGAAGTTCTGTTTCTTCCATTAATTACCCTCACTTTATCCATGAACATGACAACCTATTATAGCATACATTGAAAATAACTTTTACGGATGACTTTTTCGGGAGGTTTAGTTATGCCGATATGGTTTCAAAACCAAATAAAAAGGGCCTTTTATGAAAAAGACCGTTATCAAATCAAGTTATTAAACCAATGCTGGTTCTTTTACCAAAAAAAGCACTGTTCCTGAGAACAGTGCTTAAAGTTTATTCTGAAGGAGGGAGCATGGTTAGGGCTACCCTTCCTTTTTTCATATCAACTGAGTCAACCCAAACCGTTACAATGTCGCCAACCGATACGACGTCCATTGGATGCTTGACAAATTGTTTTCTCAGCTTGGAAATGTGGACCATTCCGTCCTGTTTTACTCCGATATCTACAAACGCTCCAAAATCAACTACATTTCGAACTGTCCCCTGCAGTTCCATTCCCGGCTTAAGATCTTCAAGTTTAAGAACATCTTTTTTTAGAAGCGGGCGAGGGAGTTCGTCACGAGGATCACGTCCCGGTCTTACCAATGCGTCAATAATATCTTTTAATGTTAGCTCTCCTATATTTAACTCCGCTGATACGGCTTTTAAATCCAGCTTGCTTAATTCCTGTTGTAGTTCATCTGTTCCCAAAGCCTTTGTTGTAAAACCAAGATTCGCAAGAAGTTTTTTAACTTCATCATAGCTTTCAGGATGGATTCCTGTCCTGTCCAGAGGGTCTTTGCCATCCAGTACCCTCAAGAACCCTATAGCCTGTTCAAATGTTTTAGCGCCAAGACGGGGAACCTTCTTTAACTGCGCCCTGCTTGTAAACTTCCCTTCTTCTTCTCGTTTCTTAACAATATTATTTGCAGCTGTTTTATTAAGACCAGCAACATACTGCAGCAATGAGGAGGAAGCAGTATTTACATTTACACCTACCTGGTTAACCGCTGTCTCGACAACAAAGTGCAGCGATTCAGATAGTTTTTTTTGTGATACATCATGCTGGTATTGGCCAACACCCACTGATTTAGGATCTATTTTCACTAACTCTGCTAGGGGATCCTGTAAACGACGTGCGATTGAAACCGCACTTCTTTCTTCAACATGAAAATCAGGAAACTCTTCTCTTGCCAGGTCGGAGGCGGAATAAACACTCGCACCAGCTTCATTGACAATCAGATAATAAATTTCATTTTTAGCTTCTTTAAGAATGTCAGCAATAAACTGTTCTGTTTCCCTTGAAGCAGTACCGTTCCCGATCGCCACCATTTCGACGGCGTATTCCTTTAAAATGTTTACGATTTTTTCTTTTGCCTCTTTTGGTTTATTCACAGGCGGATGCGGATAAATGACACCGATATTTAATACTTTTCCTGTATCATCTACAACAGCCAGCTTACACCCAGTACGATAGGCCGGGTCAACTCCAAGAACAACCTTTCCTTTTAACGGAGGCTGCAAAAGAAGATTTTTAAGATTTTCGGAGAATATATGGATTGCTTGTTCTTCCCCTTTTTCTGTAAGCTCTGTACGTATTTCCCTTTCAATTGATGGCTGAATGAGCCTTTTATAAGCATCCTCGATAGCCTCTCGGATAATCCACGCCGAAGTGGAGCGGTCGTTTTTTATCCATTTCCTTGAAAGATAATTAACCATGGTATCAGCGTTTACTTTAATGCCTGCCCTTAGAATTTCTTCTTTCTCCCCACGGTTAACTGCAAGAATCCTATGTGGAACAATTTTGCTTACCGGTTCCTCGTACTCATAGTACATTTCATATATTTTCTTCTCGTCTTTTTCAGCATCTTTTACTGATGATACTAGCATTCCGGACTTAAATGTCTCTCTCCTGATCCACTTACGGCTTTCAGCGTCATCGGATACCACTTCTGCTATAATATCCTTTGCACCTGAAATCGCATTTTCTGCTGTAACAACCTCTTTTTCCTCAGAGATATATTTTTCAGCCTCAGTATTTACATCCCCAGAAGGGCTAGCTAAAAGCCAGTCCGCAAGAGGCTCAAGCCCTCTCTCCTTGGCAATCGTTGCTTTTGTGCGCCTTTTTTGCTTATAGGGGCGATATAAATCCTCCACCTCCTGAAGCTTGGCCGCATTTTTGATTTTCTCGCTTAGTTCGACCGAAAGTTTCCCCTGCTCCTCAATAATTCGAAGAACTTCGCTTTTCCTCTGTTCAAGGTTTTGTATGTACTGCCATCGCTCCTGAATATTTCTAATTTGGACTTCATCCAGGGCACCGGTTTGTTCCTTCCTGTATCGGGCAATAAACGGTACTGTATTTCCATCTGACAATAAAGAAATAACACTATTAACTTGTTTATAAGTAAATGATTGCTCTTCAGCGATTCTTTTTAAAAGTTGTTCGTTTTTATCCAGAACGTCTTTCACTTAACCATCCTCCATTAAATCCTTCTCTGGTTATTATTGTATCAAATACCACGCACTGTTTCATTATCGGTCAATTTCATAAAAAGAAAAACGGTACTTTTGGCCATCTTTTATATAAGCCGCTGTTTAATTATAATGCCGCTTTTGGTCTTTCATCCTATTACAGTCGCTTAAAAACAACGGTAATGGTTAACAGACCAAAAAGCAAAAAAGCCTACCCTTTTCAGAGTAAGCTTCCCACTAGGAAAGTTGCATCGTCATTGGACTTTGCATGGTTTGCAATAATTTCTTCGGCAATCATCTTTACCGGAAATAACCCTTTAAGCAACGACTTGATGCCTTGAAAATCGTATCCATCGGAAAAAATAAGGAATTTAGAATGAGGATCGAAGGAAAAACGCTGTGTATGATACGTCTGCGGTTTCCCCGATAGATATCCCGTAACGGGCAGAGGATAGGTCAGCTTCCCCTTTGATGAATAAAGGAAAAAACGGATATTGCCCACACAGCTGTAAACAAACTCCCTTGCATGGAAATAGACTTTGAAAACCGACACAGCTGCCCCTCTCTTATGCAGAAGAACCTCATTACAGTGTTTCATTATCGTGTCCACATCTTCGTGGTGATATTTTTCAACCGCCTCAACGCAAGCGTGGGATGCCTCGTAGGCATATTGCCCACTGCCTAGCCCATCCGCGAGGACACAGACAAAATAGTCATCTGTTGCTACAAAATAATAGCTGTCCCCGCAAAAGGCTTTGCCTTCCTTAGCCGTCTGGTATGCGTAGACTTCGATATTATCATTGACTAAATGGTTCATGAAAGGCACTCCGAATTATTTGCCTCTGAATGGATTGCTTCCTGCAGCTTTTTAATAGCCCTGCGCTGCAATCGGGAAACATGCATTTGAGAAATTCCAAGTTTATCTCCGGCATCCTTTTGGCTCATGTTTTCCAGGTAAGTATACTGAATGATTTTCTTTTCCCGTTCTGAAAGTACATGAAGAACCTTTTCAAGGACAAGCCTTTGGTTAGTTTTTTCGTAACCTTCATCTACACTGCCGACAATGTCTAGCAGAGTAACGGTTCCACCATCTGAATCAGCTTCAATAGAGTGGTCAACTGAAAGCGCCTGATAGCTTTTACCCATTTCCATCGCTTCGAGCACTTCTTCTTCAGATACATCAAGCATTTCAGCTATTTCATCCACCCTTGGTGAACGATGAAGCTTGGTTGTTAATTCTTCAACTGTCGTTTTAATTTTGGGTCCTAATTCTTTAATGCGCCGAGGCACATGCACACTCCATGTTTTATCTCGTAAAAATCTTTTAATTTCACCGATAATCGTCGGCACGGCAAAAGCCTCAAAGCTTTTTCCAAACGATTCATCATAGCGGCGAATGGCCCCCAGCAGTCCAATCATCCCAACCTGGAAAATATCCTCATGAAACGAGCGGCCCTTTGAATACTTGCGCGCAATGGTTTCTACGAGACTTTTATAATGGACGACGAGCTGGTCCTGCGCCGTTTCATCCTGGTGAAGCTGATATGCTTTGATTAGTTCGTTAACATCCTGTTTACCAGAGTTAGGTTGAGATTGTCTCGACATCGATCTCCACCTGCTCTCCTTCAAGGTATTTAGTCATAAAGACAGTTACGCCTTCCTTATGATGAATTCTAACCTCGTCCATTAATGTTTCTATCAAGTACAGCCCCAGACCTCCTTCACGAAGAAACTCCACGGAATCATTTTCGTCGTAAGGGCCAATACCTTGTCTAGCTGATTCA
Organism: Neobacillus sp. FW104-15D2; assembly: GCF_058790155.1. Taxonomy (NCBI): domain Bacteria; kingdom Bacillati; phylum Bacillota; class Bacilli; order Caryophanales; family Bacillaceae; genus Neobacillus; species Neobacillus sp. FW104-15D2. Next base: position 25,457 of record NZ_JBYTCJ010000043.1, on the reverse strand, counting down.
AAATCAAAACTCTTGCCGCTATCCGCTACCATCACTTCAAGGCGGTCTTTATATAATCCAAAACCGATCAGGACTTCGCCTGGCTCGTTATTCTTATAAGCATGCTGAACTGCATTGGTACAAGCTTCGCTTGTAGCAATCTTTAAGTCCTCCAAGTCATCATAAGAAAATCCCATTCTGCTGGCAATACCAGAAAGGGTTAGACGAACCACACCCACAAACTCGGGCTTTGCCGGTATCTTCATTTCAATATAGTCAAACGTTTGATTCATTGCACTCCACCCTCTATCTGGCTTTTGATATCTATGATATCCGCCAGTCCAGTTATTTCAAAAAGTCTTTTTAGGCGGTCCGACAATCCGACCAAACGGAATTCTCCATTATTGGAACGAACAGATTTAAACACACCTACGATAACACCAAGTCCGGTACTATCCATATATGAAACCTCTGTAAGGTCAATTTCCATTTTGACATTTTCTTTTTCAGATAACGGGAAAATGGACTCGCGAAGCTTCGGCGCTGTATAAGCATCCACCTCTCCGCTTACAGTTACTGCTAATACTGAATCTTTTTCTGTTACATCTATTTTAATATTCATTATGACCCACCTCTTTATTAATCAATTGCTCTCTCATTCGTTTACCCTCTTTCAGTGGTGATTAAACATTTCTTCGAATAATGATTAACGTAAAGTCATCACGCAATTGAAAATGTTGAAGCCTTTCTAGATCTTTATAAATATTATTTACTATTTCCTGTGCGCTTAAATGAATGTATTTTCGAATATAGCCAATCAATTCCTCTTTTTCGAGAAAACCTTCTTCTGTCCTGCATTCCGTTACTCCATCAGACATTAAAATAATCATATCCCCAGGCAGGACTTCTTTTTCAAACTGCAGGTACTTGGTTTTCTTATCAATCCCCAATAGCAGTCCTCTGGCTTCAAGCTCTGAAAATTCCTCTGTTTCCTTCTGAAAGAAAAATCCAGGTTCATGTCCTGCAGATGAATAATAAATAGTATGATTTTCAGGGTTATACATGCCGTAAAACATAGTAATAAACATGCTTGGGTCCACGTTCTGCTCCACAACCCGGTTTAGGCTTTCAAGGACTAGATTAGGAGCATTTCGGTTTTCTGGCAGGCTATCCATTGCATACTTGATCATCGACATGCAAAGGGCAGCTGGAATTCCTTTCCCGATAACGTCCGCTATAGCTACATTTATACAGTTATTTTCATCGACTACAAAGTGAAAGTAATCCCCGTTCATATGTCTTGCAGGAACACTTAATGCACCGATATCTAATCCTTCCACATCCGGAATAGATGTTCCAAGAAGTGTCTGCTGTACATTTGCTGCTATTTCCATTTCTGTCCGCAGTTCCATCTGTTTATTCCTGAGGCTTTGGTGTTCCCTATAGGCAACGCCATAGCCCATCATAACCTCAAGTAATATGTCGAAAGAATGCAAGACACTCTCGGGAACTTCTGGATAAAGATTGAGGAGCAAGCTTTTATGGAGGCTAACAATTTCTTCTGGAGAAATTTTCTGTTCGAGGGTATGCCTGCTGAACAATTGCCCCTGATATAAAGATTGTTCCGATTGGTTTTTTAAATAATTTATTAAAATTTCCCGATACTCCTGTTCCATTTTTTCCCGAAAATCCATAATCCCCCTCCTAACGGAGCCACTTGGTCGCAATTATATCTGTCCCGCTTCCAGGTGATGAATCAATATCAAACTCATCCATCAATCTTTTAACTCCGGGCAGTCCGGCTCCAAGGCCGCCCGATGTTGAGAAGCCATCCTCCATTACTTGACGAATATCATTAATGCCGGGGCCATTATCAGCAGCAATTATTTTCAATCCTGCTTTTCCGCCATCATATATCTTTTCGATACATATTTGCCCCTGTCCAGCATAAAGGTAGATGTTTCTGGCAAGTTCGCTAATCGCGGTTGTAATTCTCGCCTGGTCGACCGTGCCAAAACCAAGCTCTTTTGCGACGTTTCGCCCCAGCTGACGGGCCGCAACGATGTCCCATTCATTCAAAATTTTCACGCAGGATTGGTTCCCCATAAACTTAATCCCCCAATTCCTGTTGTAATTTCTCCAAACCTTTTTCTAGATCTAAGGCGGTGAGGACATCTTCCAACCCAATTCCCAATTCAATCAGCGTAATGGCGACGGCAGGCTGAATTCCTGTAATAACAACTTTAGCACCCATTAGTTTAGACATGCTAATAACATCGCCCAAAACCTTAGCGATGAAGGAGTCAATAAAGTCAATTGAAGTAATATCAATCACCACACCATTAGCACTTGTTTCGTGAATTTTATGGAGCAGGTCCTCCTGGAATTGAAGGGCGGTTTGGTCATCCAATTCCCATTGAATAGATACTAATAAACAATCATGCAGTTTCAAAATAGGTATTCTCAATTTGCTCCCTCCACATTGACAATTTTACAATTTGTCATTTCAAGCGCCGCTTCTATCCCTTTTTTCAGCGTGTTTTTTGTCGTAAATTGGTTCAGGTTAATCCCTAAATTTACAATTGTCTGAGCAATCTCAGGTCGAATGCCGCAAAGCATACATTTTGCTCCTACCAGCCGGACGGCCTCCGCTGCCTGAATAATATGGTGTGCCACCATCGTATCGACGACAGGCACTCCTGTTATATCTATTAAAACCACTTCAGATCTATGCTTTACGACTCCTGTCAGCAGATTTTCCATGATTTGTTTTGCACGTTCCGTATCAATGGTACCCACTAAAGGCATAACCGTTATTCCGTCAAACACAGGAATAAGAGGTGCGGAAAGTTCTTGTAATGCTATTTTTTGCAGAGAAACAGTTCTCTCCCAAGTTCGGGAATAGTTATCAACTACTTCGTTTTGAAGAGGACTAAGCCAGCGGTCAAATGCATATATAACTTCCATCTGGTTTCCCTCATGAACTGTGCCTAGCTGGAGCATACCTTCCCATAAAATCTTGCTAAAGGTTTGCAAGCCTTCGATAACGAAGTGTAATGGCCAGCCAAGTCTGACAACCTTTTCGGCAAAATCAGTCAAACGGTTATTAAATTCTTCCTTTGACTCTTTCAAGTTCGAAATCATTAATTCAACAAACTCACCGCTTGTCCTTTCAAACATTACATCCGATACAAGCCTTAAGGCACGCTCGTCAGTCTGGCCACCCATCCTTGCCATCCATTCGGACTTTATTTCATTTTTCCTCGGCCCAATATACTCTAAAATCAGATTCTCCATTCCTTCCTCCCCATACTTAAAAAATTAACCTGTCCGCCATGTTGCCAACCAGAAAAGTTCATTCATTTATCTTCTTATATCTATCATTAAATGATATCTATATTATACAGTCAATAAAAAGTAATCGCCCACTTTACACTACGACTTTCTTTTTTACCCTCTTGCTGTAACCACTAAACCTCCTCTTATTATTTTTTTAAATATTTTTTTTATGAATTTATTTTTTGATCAAAAAAGCGGAAACTTCGGTTTGCAGAAATCAGTCCCTCTTTATTAAATAAAAAAAGGGCAAGCCAATCGGCCTGCCACTAAAAGAATATGAGGTATTCGGATTATGTATAAAAAAACGCCCTTTAACAAGAGCGTGCTTTTATGTTAAAACTCGATGAGACCTAAGCTTATTTGCAAGGCTTCATCCACTTTTTCCATCATTTCGTCATCGAGATGGGTAATTTTATCGGTTAGGCGCTGCTTATCAATTGTACGAATTTGTTCTAATAATATGACAGAGTCTCGTTCAAAACCATATCGTTTCGCATCAATTTCAACATGAGTCGGCAGCTTAGCTTTTTGTATTTGAGCGGTAATAGCTGCAACAATTACTGTGGGACTAAACCGATTCCCGATGTCGTTTTGGATGACAAGAACAGGACGGACGCCGCCTTGTTCAGAACCAACAACTGGGGATAGGTCTGCAAAATAAACGTCGCCACGTTTGACAATCAAGGGATTATCCTCCGCTGACTAAACGTTCTACAGTATGTTCTGCCTCATATTCTGCCAGGAATGCTTCTGATGCAATAGTCAAATTAATTTTTGACATTTCCAGATAACCGCGTCTCATGGCTTCGCGAATTTGTCTTTTTTTACGTTCGCGTAAATACATTTTTGTAGCCTGATAAATAAATTCACTACGATTTACATTTTCCTGCTTAACAAAACCATCTAATTCGGTTAAAAGATGTTGCGGTAATTTAACTAAGATCTCCGTTGTTGCGCCTGTTTCGGACACAAACATACACCTCCACCATCACTACACACCATTTTTCCTCGAATAGCCTGCTAAAGGCAATTGAGTGATTTATTTACATTCTCTAATTTCTCTCTACCATTTTTAATAATAACATTATTCAAGCCCAATGCAAAGACCATTAAGCACAATTCTTTTGTATTATCAGCAAAAAAAATATACTTTTATACATGGAAACTTTTATTCCCATTCATTTTGAAGCAGATAGTTCTTTAAATTCACTATATTTCCACCTTGTTTATAAACTCTTGGCACCCTGCTCGCTATGATGCAGGGAACTTCATAATTAATGGTTTCAAGCTTTTGGGCAATCTCATTAACAGATATAAATTGGCTGTCCTGCTTACCGATAAGAGTGACCGTAGTTCCGACGGGAACTTCCCGTGGAAGCCTAATCATACATTGATCCATGCAGATTCTTCCAACAATTGGGGCACGCTCTCCCTGGACAATAACCTCTTGCCCCTGCAGCCTTCGGATCCAGCCATCTGCATAACCGATGGGAATGGTCCCAATCCATTCCTCCCCCGGTGCTTCATAAGTTGCACCATAGCTAACCTTATCGCCTTTATCCACCTTTTTAACATGAACAAGGCGGGAGCGGAGCGAAAAGGCCTCTTTCAACGGAAAAGGAAGAATATTCTCCATCTCCGGTGATGGCGTCAAACCGTACATCGCAATTCCAACCCGGACCGCATTAAATAGAGCCTCCGGAAAGCGCAGCATCGCGGCACTATTGCTGCAATGAATTAAACGAGGGAGGTTTCTCATGGCGCCAAGCATGTTTTTAAAATCTGCAAGCTGCTGATGAAAATAATCTGTGTCGAGTTCATCCGCTGTAGCAAAATGGGTGAAAATTCCTTCGAAATCAAATATCTCCTCCATTAAAAGATATTCTTCAATCGATTGAAGCTCTTCCGTACTGCGGATCCCGATTCTTCCCATACCTGTATCAAGCTTTAGATGAACGGTTAGTCTATGGCCCGCTTCAAGATGATTTTTTGCTTCACGCAGCCATTCCTTTTGAAAAACAGTAAGAGTAATTTTATGTTCAGCTGCGACTTGGGCATCCTGCGGTCGTGTAGCACCTAGCACTAAAATAGGATTAGAAATACCCTTTTTTCTTAAAGCCAGTGCTTCATCCATAAACGCAACGGCTAAAATTTCTGCCCCTGCCTCAAGTGCTGCTTCTGCAGTCTGCACATCCCCATGGCCATAGGCATTCGCTTTTACAACAGCGATAACCTTAACTTGTTCAGGAATCAATTTTTTGATCGATCTAATATTTTCAGCAATGCTGTCTAAATCAATCTCTGCCCAGGTATCCCGATAGAATGATAATTGTTCTTCCATTTTTGTCACTTCCTATTTTGCCTCTATATCCAACTGCAATTAAGCCCTCATTCAAGACTACAAAAACAGTTCAAATCATACTTTCAATATTTCGATTATCAAACTCTACCGCACCAATGTCAAATATATAACTGGTGGAAGAGCCAAGTTCGTATCCATCTGAAATAAAAATACATTCTACTTTCCCCGCAAAAAGAAAACAGGCTCCTTTTAGGAACCTGTTAAAAAAAATCATTTTACCACGTCTCCCTGAACGGAACGGGCGAGAGTGGTTAACTCAGTCTTAGTTAATTTTTTGGAAGCAATCATATAATCAATTCCTTCCTGAGTCCAAGAAATGCTATGCCCTGAAATGGCACCAATCGTAAAGCCTAGGTCTACAGGCTCTCCGTTTACAACAGTTGAGGTGGCCGCAGCAGGCTTGGCAACAATCTTCTCCTGAACGAGAGTAAATGGCTTTTTACCTTTGTAAGTAAGGACAACCCTTTTCCCATCCTCCAGGGATACTTCTTTTTCTTCTAAAAGTTTGGATCCGGAAATAACGGCAGTTGGATATTTAACAGTAAATGCTTTATCCATCGTTTGAGCCATTGCTGGAAGATTTAGCTGTGCCCTTGTCATATTTTTCTTCATTTCAAAGTCATCTTTTTCAAAGCTTGCATTGAATTTTACATTTTTAAATTCCACTGTAACCAAAGGATTATGGTCATTATCCATTACTTTCACAGATGCTGGTGAAAGATCCTTTTTATTTAATTTAATTTCCTGAATTGGAAGCATCTTATTATTTTGATAGCGAGTTTTTGTCTCAAAAATATAAAATTCTTTCGATGATGAGAATTTAGCACTTTTATCCTGGATAATATCTTTAATCAATGATTCGTAGAGATATGCCTGACTGCTGTTTTGCGGCCAATCGCTTTGGAAGCGGAAGCTTTTATTGAGTGCAGGTGTTAAAACAAAGACTCCCTCATTATTTCTTAAAATCATCTGGCTTTGGTCCTTTTTGGCATTCATAAGGTTTACCCGGTAAAAAGCAGGATTTTTATGCCAGATTTCCACATTGTACACTTGAGGTGAAGTACCCATTTTAAGTGTCATTTTAGCATCCGCTTTATACCCAGATAAGTCTTCCATTTTACCGTTTAAATCCTTGACTACATCCTCCTGTGTTTTTGTTCCACAGGCAGCCAGTACAAAGACAGCCATAAGCCCGGCAAAAAGCAGCAATATCTTTTTTCTCATTCCTTCAACTCCCTTTGTCTCGTATTCAGCTTGAATGAGGAGAAAAAAGGCAGTATCCGTTTGATTCAACGTCCCTCCCCAAAGATGGGAAAAACGAATTGCCGGATCAAATGGCTAGTCAGCCTTGTCTCTCCTATTGCATTATGAATATATGAGACAACCTGGTTGAATATGCTTCACATTCTAATAGGAGTTGGGGAATTCTTATAAATCTGATTAAAAACTATTAGCTTTCTTCTTCGATAATCACCTGTGCAACAGCGTACTCTTTGCTGTGCGAAATGGAAAGGTGAGCCTTTACTTCCGGCTTAACTATAAACGGTTTCCCAAAGGCATCCGTGCCAATTTCGATATCCAAAAAGGATAAATCCTTTCCGATGCCTGTACCATTGGCCTTCGAAAAAGCTTCCTTTGCAGCAAATCGTCCAGCAAGAAATTCAATTTTTCTTTTCCCCCCAACGGCTTCAAAACGATTTTTTTCATTAGGAGTTAAGATGCGGTCTATAAATTTGATCTGTTTCTTCATTATTTCTTCTATTCTGGATAATTCAATAATATCAATTCCAATACCACGTATCATTTGGACATCTCCTTCTATTTTAGTCCGTTTTTCATATATATTAGTGTACAACTTCAGTATTCAGGCTATGATGATAAATAGAATCGTTCAGGAGGTCTCCCATGTTTACAAGAACTGAAAGCTTTCGGGATTTTATCCGATATTATCCGTCTGTATCTTTCATAGTATTTATTCATCTCTTATTATACCTTTTTACCGTTCTTCCTTTTCTCCCTAATTTCTGGTTTATCGAAACTTTATCCGGGGTCAATGTTTATATTGCTGAAGGGGAGTATTGGCGGCTTATAACCCCCATTTTTATGCACAGTGGATTTACTCATATGCTATTTAACAGCTTTTCTCTTATATTATTTGCACCTCCACTGGAAAAATGGCTTGGCAGTTTTAAATTCTTCCTGATTTATCTTTTATGTGGATTCCTTGCAAACGTGGGTACATATATCTTTGAACCCCTTTCCTATACTCATGTAGGTTCCAGTGGAGCCATTTTTGGTATTTTTGGCTTTTATGCTGCCCTCATTGTTTTTAAGAAGAACTTCATATCCGTAGATAACTCAAAAGTTATTCTAATTCTCTTGGCGATAAGCCTGGTCATGACCTTCCTGCAGCCCAATATCAATATAGCGGCTCACTTAAGCGGATTAGCTGCAGGCTTTTTAATTGGTTCCCTTGGCCATTTTAACCGTAATGCACTTACCCGTTCAGCTTCAGAAGCAGCTCGCTGGGCTTCCTCCAAAAGAAGGGATGTCTCCGGGCAGTCTCCTTTAAAGCTTCTTGTATGGGGGGCTATTATCCTTTTTGCCCTACTCGGAATTTTTATTCAAAAATAAGGACGTGTCATTTTTCACACGTCCTTTTTCTTTGTTTCTTTTTTAGCTGTGATAAAGAACATTGTTGATTTTTATCTATCTTAATTGTCGCGGAAGAATACGAGGCTCTAGCGGGAAAGGCGCCCTAACTGCCAGGGCGGAAAGCGAGTGTCTTCGTGACAGACAAAAGGCGGCCTGTCCCTCCGCTGATTCTTCTTAGAAGCATTCCTTTGTGGAGCGAAAATCAACATTCAAGCTTAACAGAGCTTTTTTAAAAAACTGCAACCATCTTATGAAGGACCAATCGGTTTAAAGAAACAGTCAAAGTTTTGAGAACAAGTTCATATAAGCAAAACTTTTTTATATCAGTTTAAAGCTCGATCCATCGATTTTTTCTATTCCCTCTTTACCTGCCAAGTCCTCCATCAGTTTAAATAAGGCTGCGTCCTTTTGTTTCGCTTCAATCATGCAGTGAATTTCCGGAACAGAACCCTTCACATTCTTAAGAAAATCAAGAAAAAAGTCTGGATTAATATAATCAGAATGGGCTCTGAATTCTTTTTCTGATCTCGGGCTGGAAATATGCATTTTAAGGGGGAGCTTGGAATTGTTCCAGGTTTCAACTACACGGCCCCAATCATCCTTCCAGTCAACGTTCTCATGGTTTGCTTTATGGTGGTGATAGTCAAACACCATCGGGACGCCCAGTTTTTCGCATAAATACAGGGTATCCTTTAGTGTAAAGGTAGTATCATCATTTTCAAGCATAACCATCCTTTGAAGTTCAGGTTTAATAAAGCCCCAATTATGAATGAATTGCTCTAATGCTTTTTCTTTATCGTTATACCCCCCGCCCACATGTAAAACGCACCGATGCTCAATATCAATCCCCATACCTTTTAGAAGGAATTCATGCATCCTTAGAGTTTTTAATGAGATTTTTAAAATGTCCGAGTCCGGGGAATTAAGGACCACAAAATGATCGGGATGAAAATCAATTCTTGAAGGATGTTCTGCAATATATTCAGCCATATGTAAAAGCGGTTCGCGAATCGCCTTCATAAAGTCCCAATCAGATAATTCATCATGGTTGGCAAGCGGAACAAGCCGGGAGCTTAAACGAAAAAAGTGAATTTCACTGGCATTATTATGCTTAAGCAAACGTATACAGTTTTCTATATTGCTGATAGCAATCCTTTCAAGTTTTTTTATTGCAGCTTCCCTATCCTTTAGCTTGCTGAATTGCGAAAAAGTCATCGTCTGTGACGGAGAGCAATTTTGAAGTTCCATACTCATTGCAACATAGCCAAGCCTAACAATCGTCATACAAGCACCTCTCTGTGTTTTTTATAATATCCCCAATCCAGAAAGGACTAATAACTCTTTATAAAAATGGGGTAATAAGAAAAGCGCAAGCGCCCGTTCAGCGAAGCAACTACCTGAACAAACTTCCTGTAACGGCTTCTCTGAATAAACGACATGCAGCTTTGCGACGAGCTGAACATAAGCTTCTTTGAAAAAGCTGTGGCGCAGGAGCACTTGAGTTCGATGTTGACTTATCGTAGGGAGAAGCGGGATGGACACTAGCTGCACCAAGTATCACCTAAAGGTCATACTTGATGCAAGATACTCAAGGAAGCTCTACAGAGATGAAAACTCGCTGGGCGCTGGAGCTAGACAATTTAAAAGGTAAAACTTTATGCTTTCTTAAACATTAAAAAAAAGAGTATGGGGACATCCCATACTCTTGAATATTAGTGGTTAAAGCTTCTTGGCTTTGATGAAGACTTTGCAGAACTACGCTTTTCACCAGATCTTGGCTTAAACGGAGCTTTCTTCCGGCGGTCGCGATCGCCGCCTCCACCGCTAGAACGGTTATCACCATAGCTTCTCTTTCGATCCTGAGGTTTACGGTCCCTTCGTTGAGCTTGAGGCTGTTCCTCTGTCAATCTAATAGGTGTAGTATCAGGTTCTTTTGTCAGCATTTTAAGAACTGCAGCAACAACTGTTTGGGCATCATTTTCCTCGAGAAGTTCCTGGGCAGCAGCTTTATAATAATGCAGGTTGTTGGACTCAATGGTTGCTACAATTTTATCCACAACTGCCTTTTGCTGGCCTTCAAGTGCCTCATCTAGAGTTGGAGCATTCATTTTTTCCATCTTGCGTTTTGTAACTCTTTCAACGACTGAAAGATAAGACTTTTCTCTCGGTGTTATAAAGGTTAAGGCAACACCCGTTTTTCCAGCACGGCCAGTACGTCCAATACGGTGAACATAGCTTTCAGGATCCTGTGGAATATCGAAGTTATAAACATGTGTAACGCCAGAAATATCAAGTCCCCTTGCCGCAACGTCTGTTGCTACAAGTATATCGATATTGCCTTCTTTAAATTTACGAAGAACTGACATACGTTTTGCCTGGCTTAAGTCACCATGAATTCCCTCGGCAGTATATCCTCTGAGGTTTAAAGCTTCAGAAAGCTCATCAACCCGACGCTTTGTACGGCCAAAAATAATCGATAATTCAGGAGACTGAATATCAAGGAGCCTTGTTAGGACATCAAATTTATTTTTTTCCTGAACTTCAAGATAATATTGCTCAATGGAAGGAACAGTCATTTCCTTGGTCTTAACACGAACAATCTGTGGGTCCTTCATGAATCTCTCTGCCATTCTTTGGATTGGTCCAGGCATTGTTGCCGAGAATAGCAAGGTTTGGCGTTCTGTTGGAATCTGAGCTAGAATCGCTTCAATGTCTTCGATAAAGCCCATGTTCAGCATTTCATCTGCTTCATCCAAAATAGCAGTGTGAACCTGGTCAAGCTTAAGGGTTTTTCTGTTTATATGGTCAAGAACACGTCCTGGTGTACCGACAATGATATGTGGTGCTTTCTTCAATGAGCGGATTTGGCGCCCAATGTCCTGGCCTCCGTAGATCGGTAGTACGCGAACCTTTTTGCCGCTGCCGAGTTTATAAAGTTCCTCAGAAACCTGAATGGCAAGTTCACGGGTTGGGGCAATGATGATACCCTGTATCGCTTCTTTAGCAACATCAACCTTTTCTACCAATGGGATTCCAAATGCAGCTGTTTTTCCAGTACCTGTTTGCGCTTGTCCGATCAAATCCTTATTTGCAAGGCTCAATGGAATAGTTTCAGACTGGATAGGGGTTGCTTCCTCAAAACCCATTTTGAGGACTGCTTTCAAAGTAGCCTGGCTAAGGCCTAATTCTTGAAACTTTGTCAATGTTTTCATTCTCCTTCATTTATCTTACTATATATAGTTTAAGTTTTAAGTGCTGATCCAATAAATTAGACGCACGCAGCTTTACTCAAGCTGGAGGGCCTTCAATATCCGAGAATTTTCGGACGGTTATGCAGCAAATTAAAGCCGAAATTATACTAACCCATCTAATTTTAGCAAAAAAGACATTCTCTCAACTGAGTATGCCAGAGGTACGTTCTAGACACGTTGGGAATAATCTTAACACTTTTATTGATTTATTGCAATTAAGTGGTACTTCTGAAAAACACAGGAAAAGATTTTTCACTTTAAAAAACCAAGTACTTGTGAGAAAAGGGCATCTTTTTCATCACAGTGACAAATATGATGTTTTGAATTTCTAATATATGTGAGCTTCTTTTCTTTCGTCCCAATATTTTTATAAATATATTCTGCACTTTTTGGAGGTACAATGCCATCGCTTTCTCCCTGGGCAATGAGAGTGGGCACTTCCACCAATGGCAGCAGGGGCCTGGTAAAAGAAACTAGCCTGCGGAATTGCAGTGTGGCTTCTATTGGGGTCTGTGTTATTTTCCCTTTATATCGCAGAAATAATTCATTCTCAGTAATCTTTCCCTGGATGGCATCACGAAACATTTCTTTAAGATCAGCTGCAAGCTGCGGAGGATTAATATAGTAGGCTGCAGCGCTCAAAAGAACGAGTTTTTCGACAGGATATTTCCCTGCCAGATAACTGGCAATTAACCCGCCCATTGAAAAGCCTATTACATAAACACTCTCACAGGATAAAAGTAATTTTTTTATTTCATTTTCTGCGCATTCTATCCAATCTTGGTAACGAACCCCTTTCAATGAGAGGAATTCTCCGTGTCCAGGCAAAGTAGGCACAACAATTTCCCAGTCGGTCTTCCTTAATAAAAATTCTGAAAGAGGCTCTACTTCCCAGGGAGCCCCGGTAAATCCATGGATACACAAGCAGCCAATCATATTCAATCACCTGGCAATTCTTAGAAAGACTTCGCACTCGCCAAGTCTTCTTGGCGGATGCCCATGTTTTGGATTTTACGTTCAAAAAAGCAAGTTATCGAAAAAAAGTTTTGCTTTTAGTTCGTGCGAGGCAAAGTTGACGGCTTTCTTTTTTCTCTCCGTGGGTCGTTTAGAAATTTACCAATAAAAATTCTAATTTTTAAAACCCATCCCGCTAAAGGGTACCCTGTTTTTTTCCTTTTAAACCATAAATTACTGCTGGATTATATTTTTTTGCAATGAAGCTACAATTTCTTCAAGCTTCATTCCGCGTGATGCCTTTACTAAAACCAGCGTTTCATCGTCGACATTTTGCTTTAATTGATTAATAAGCTCAGTTTTATCCGCAAAAGAGAATACCTTTTCTTTACCTAATGATCCTTGGGCTCCTTTGGCAATATATCCACCCAAATGCCCATAAGTAAAGAGCATGCTGATTTTTTCTGAATCAAGCATTTCCCCGATTTGAAGATGATACTCTTCTTCCTGAGGTCCTAATTCAAGCATGTCTCCAAGTACGAGAATTCTTTTTTCAAAACCTGACAAATTGGAAACCAGTTCAATTGCGGCAATCATGGAGGTGGGACTTGCATTGTACGCGTCATTAATGATTTTTTCACCTCGGGTACCTTCTACCAGTTCCATCCTCATATTGGTTAACTTAATATTTTTTAAACCTTTGCCCATTTCATCAAAAGGAATTGAGAATTCCTTTGCGACCAGCATCGCCGCCAGAGCATTTAAGATATTATGGGTGCCAAGTACAGGGAGATAAAATTCTTCCTCGGAACGGTTTGTTTTAAAACTGTTGCCGTTTTCAGCCTGAATGATTTCAACCGGATAAAGGTGATTCCGCTCACTTCTTCCGAATGTTTCAATTCGGATATTGCCCTCAAGCTCTTTAATCCGATTCATTAATAGAGGCTCATCACCGTGGAGGACAGCCAAACCGCCGTCTTTCAACCCTTGCAGGATTTCAAGCTTTGCTTCTGCAATACCTTCTCTTGAACCAAGGTCAAGCATATGAGATTCCCCAATATTAGTTATGACAACCGCATCTGGCCGTGCCAGTTTTGTAAGAAATTCAATTTCTCCTCTGGCGCTCATTCCCATCTCCAGTACCGCTATCTCTGTTTCCTCAGAAAGTTTTAAAACAGTCAAAGGCAGGCCAATATGATTATTGTAATTGCCTTCTGTTTTAAGAACCTTATATTTAAGCGATAGAAGTGCAAATGTCATATCCTTTGTAGTCGTTTTTCCGTTGCTCCCCGTAATCCCTACTACCTTAACCGGCAGTTCTTCTCTGTATTTTCTTGCCAGCTCCTGGAGTGCAATTAAACAATCTTCAACAATAATAATAGGAAGATGCAAAGGAGGATTTGGAACATCACTTTGCCATAAAGCTGCTGATGCTCCTTTTCTAATCGAATCCTCTACATACTTGTGGCCATCTGCTTTCTCCCCCTTAAAAGGAATAAACAGATTTCCTTTTTCAATTTTACGTGAATCGATGGATACTCCTGTAATTTCTGTATCCTGAAATGCTGTTATATCATTTAGGGCCGAAACCATTTTTGACACATGTGCCAAAGAACGCTTAATCATAGTGGCCTTCCCTTCCTTTCTTTTAAAGCTTATATGCCTTACTTCGGCACATTTACGCGCATCCACCCAGCTTTTAAAAAAGCATTCGCAGTCGCATTAAGCAGAAAACCCTTCAAAGTTTTAAGTTTAATAAAACGAATGGACACGGCGTTGCAGCCGTGTCACACGATGTTTAGTCATAGAAAAAGTAGCGTTAGAATGTATACTTAATTTTTTGTTTTTCACCATGGCGTTCAACTGCTAGCTCTACCAGGCGCTCAATTAATTGAGGATATTCGACTCCTGTGTGCTTCCACAGCAGAGGGAACATACTGAATGGCGTAAAGCCGGGCATTGTATTGACCTCATTAATAAATATTCTGCCATCCTTTGTTAAGAAAAAGTCTGCTCGGACCAGACCTGAACAATCAAGGGCTTTAAATGCCTTTATTGCCATCTCTTTGATCTCTTCGTACTGTTCTGCTTCTACATCTGCAGGGATAATCAAAGCAGTATTACCGTCTTCATACTTCGCTTTATAGTCATAGAACTCTACCTTAGGAACAATCTCTCCTGCTACTGAGCACTCAGGAGAATCATTTCCCATTACGCCTACTTCTATCTCACGAGCAGTGACTCCCTCTTCAATAATAATTTTACGGTCAAATTGGAAAGCCTCTTTAAAGGCAGTCTCCAGCTCGCTGCGTGAATTACATTTACTGATGCCTACACTAGATCCAAGATTTGCAGGTTTTACAAAACAAGGATAGCCAAGTTCAGCTTCCACCGTTTCATATGTCTTTTCTTTTTCCTGCTCCCATTCGCTTCTGATAAAGGCAGTGTATTTTACCTGTCCGAGACCAGCTTGCGCAAAGATATTCTTCATGATGACTTTATCCATCCCTGCTGCAGAAGCAAGAACGCCATTTCCTGCATAAGGAAGATTTAGAAGCTCCAGCAGTCCTTGGACGGTTCCATCCTCACCATTCGGGCCATGCAGAAGAGGAAAAATGACATCCATTGTGCTTCCTTCCTGGAATAAGGCAGGAGCAAGTGCGGATGCAGTTCCACTATCCTCCTGGGAAAATTCTAAAGCTTTAACATTTTCAACCGGACCTTGAAGCTGAGGACCTTTAACCCAATGTCCTTCTGTTGTTATGTAAATTGGATGAATTTCAAATTTTTCAAGATCAAGTGCTTTTATAACTGCAAGGGCAGTTTGCAAGGAAACTTTGTGTTCAGCCGATTTACCACCATACAATAAACCTAATTTTTTCTTCATAATGAACCTCCAATTAATCATCAGACATTTTTATTTTACCATTTTATAAATGAAGTGCCTAAAGAAAACCTGACAAGATTTATATACCTTGAATTCTAATTATTGTTAATTTTTTCAAAGCAAAAAAATGTTCTTATGGTTTTTTCCTCCGCAATAATGTTTCCCCTTTCCTATTTTATGAAACATATTGCTTGCCTGAAAACTTGGTATCAAAAAATTGTCAAGATTATTCTCTAACGTCTTTGAAAAGTAAAGCCCTGTTAACTTTTAAGTTGAATTTCTAAAAGGTGTGTTAAAGCTCATTGGCGATTTGCTCTTTGTTGATTGGAGCGGAAGGCGGGAGACTCCTTCGGGGAAAGCGGGTCAAAGGGAGACCCCCATGGACGCAAAGTCAAAGGTAACTGGTCGCAGATGCCTTCACCAAGTTACCTGCAGGCATTAGCTTGACCGTACGTTGAAAGCGAGCGGAAATCAACAGGCAATTGACACACTCGCATGAATGAAATCCACAGTTATTTCAGGACAGGGCAACAAAAAAAACGGCGCAATTTTACGCCGTTTTTTTATGTGTTAATAAACTTGAGACCCAAAACGCTGAAAATGATCATTCCGATAAATAGAATTCGTTTTTTATCTCTCGATTCCCCAAAGAAAAGCATACCCAAAATAACACTTCCGGCAGCTCCTATTCCGGTCCATATAGCATATCCTGTCCCTAACGGTATGGACAAAAGCGATTTAGAAAGAAAAAATAGGCTCAATAAGCCTGAAACGACAGATAAAACGGTGAACTTATGTACCTTAAATCCATCGGATAGTTTAGTAAAAATAACAAAGCCAATTTCTCCGCATCCCGCTAATAGTAAAAATAACCAGGCCATTACTCTTTCTCCTTTGCCATTTCATTTTCGCTACCGGAAGTGAGTTTTAATCCAATAATTCCGGCAATCAGCAGCGCAAGAAAGAAAAGCTTGGTCATTCCTATATGATGGGCAAATATCATTTCCACAACAACTGTTCCCGCTGCCCCAATTCCGGTAAAAACAGCATAGGCTGTACCTATCGGAATGGTCTTCATTGCTTTTGCAAATAAAATAAAACTAAAAATGATCAATAGAACCGTTATAATACTTGGCACTGGCTTGGTGAAACCGTTCGAATATTTCATGCCAAAAGCCCAGGCTATTTCACTTAAGCCCGCAACAAACAAATAAATCCAGGCCATTTTTGTACCTCCTAATCTGCTTTGTTCCCGGATAAAACCTCTTATAAGTTAAAAAATCTCCCTTTAGGCTGGGGAGATTTTGTTTTAATCCAAAAATAATTTCCATTCCTTTGTTTTTTTATCAAAAACCATTTTAGCATGGCACTGTTTCTTATTTATCTGGCTATACTCATCATACATATCGTCCATATTAGCGAAGTCTCCAATTACCCAGATAGGAATTTCAACCTTGCCTCTTTGGTGAAGTGCGTCTTTTATCGAGATACAGATTCCTTCCTTCATAAAAGGTGTCAGAGAAAGAAGAATTTCTTTATTTACATCTGGAAAGATCCGCTTCTTTTTAATGCCCAACAAGGTTTTTTCCTGCTTTAAATGTCCCATTTTACTAGCAATAGCCGAACTAAGCAGGGTAAATAGGTCCTTAAAACTTCGATAATAAGTCTTATTAAACCAGCCATCGTCATGCGCAAGATAAACAAAGCGGTTACCCAATTTGTTATAAAAAGGAGGTTTTAAATGATGCTTTAAATGTCCCAGGTATAAAAGTTCGGCAATCTCCTGCCCACTTAATTGATTTAAGTCCTCTTCCTCTATAAAATCAATCCAGCAAAAGTTCCCGTACCCGTAAACGCCGTCATTTACAAGCTTCTTTATTTTATCACTTGGAGCATACTGCAAAAGCGTATGCATGTTTAATTCTGAATCATCAAAACGGTGCTTTAATAAAAGCAGATGGTTTAAAGAACCTGAAAAAGCAGCGGCAAATTCCTCGAATTCTATGCCATATGAAATTACATATTGCTCTGTTTGATTTAAATGAACATAGATGAGATCCCGTATCTCTTGATTGTGCTTTTTCAAAGCAAAATTCCTCCAGTCTTAAGAAAAGCGCAAGCGGCCGTTTTGTGACAAATGGCTGGGGCACGACAGCAGAGATATAAGTAAATTTATAATCTTCTCTGACTGGTATGGCCTCCAGTTGCGGGCGCTGAAGCGAGAAAGTATTTAAAAACCTTTTAGATGTATATTAGATATTCAATAATAAAATTAGTCCTAAACAAGTCCTTAACCATTTTACCAAAAAACAGAAAAAATAGCTTATTTCAATTGTTTTACATTTTCACGGACTAAAAGAACTATGCCCGGGGTCCTTTTTAATATTTATATCCATTTTGAAAGCACGCCGAACAGGCTAGAAAGCCTCGTTAGCTTTGCCTCTTACGAAGGAAAAGTTAGCGTTTTCGAAGATGTGCTGTCTTAGCGTGATAAGTAACTGCGGCTCTGCTCTCACCTAAAGGCTCGACAATCGCCCGTTTATAATGAAATGATTAAATCCTTACGTTTCGAACAAGCCCTGCTTGTGGAATAATAATGAAATCAGGTATTCTTTGATCATTCACCATAGTTTGCCCTGAACCATTTCAAATTTCTCATTATTTACATATAATGAGTGATATTATTAGATACTGCCCAGAAGAAGGGAGCGTGAGACCTTGATTAAAAATATGAATGTAGATCAGATTACTTTATCCGTCATCAAAACTTTAAAAGAAAATAAGAAAAAAGACTTCGAAGCCATTCTGGATGAACTCCAGCCTTATGATATGGCGAAAATTTTTGAGAATCTCCCTGATAAATACCAAACCCGGTTTCTTCTTTTTCTGAATATAGACCAGATAGCTAATTTAATGGAAGAATTGGATAAAGAAGAACAGCTCGAGGTTTTAAATAAACTAGGCATCGAAAAATCCTCAAAGGTCCTAGATTTAATGGACAATGACGATTTGGCAAGCTTTTTGGAAGAGCTATCCCCCGAAAAGGTGGATTCTTATCTGTCCGGAATGAAAACGGAGGATTCCGCCTTTATACAGAGTATGATGAATTACCCTCAAGAAACGGCTGGAAGACTTATGACCAATCGTTTCGTGTGGATTCGCAATTATTATACGGTTATGGAAGCCGTTGGTAAAATGAAAACCTTTGCCCAGCTTGCAGAAACCTTAAATTATTTATACGTAATTGATGAAGAACGCAAGCTTGTAGGAGTTGTGTCCTACCGGGATCTTCTTTTGGCAGAGCCCGATGATACCATTCAAAATATTATGTTTGAAAGGGTTATTTATGTAACAGCCGATACAGACCAGGAGGAAGTCGCTAGGATGGCGGAAAGATATGACTTCCTTGCTATTCCCGTTGTTGATGATCAACATGTCCTGGTCGGAATTGTCACTGTTGATGATATTATTGACGTTGTAATCAGGGAAGCAAATGAGGATATTGAAAAATTATCCGCTTCCGGAAAATCAATTGACTTTGATACTAAAGCCCTCACGGCTGCCTGGCGCCGGCTTCCATGGCTTATCCTTTTGCTTTTTATCGGGCTGGTTTCAGGAAAGATTATCAGCGGTTACGAAACTACCCTGCATAAGGTAGTGGCACTTGCTTTCTTTATGCCCATGATAGCGGGTATGACAGGGAATACGGGGACACAGTCACTTGCTGTTGTAGTAAGAGGGTTAATCTCACATGATATAGAAAAGAAAATTGTCCTCCGGCTGGTTACCCGTGAATTGGGTGTCGGTCTTATAATTGGACTTACTTGCGGCATTCTCATTTCAATTATTGCTTACATCTGGCAGGGCAGTTTTGTACTTGGAGCAGTCGTCGGGTGTTCCCTCTTCTTTACATTAATTATCGGAACTTTGGCTGGCACCGTTATACCCTTATTACTTTACAAAATAAAAATCGATCCTGCCGTAGCCTCCGGTCCACTAATTACCACATTAAATGACATTTTTTCATTGGTAACCTATTTTGGCATCGCAACGGCGTTCATTAACTACTTAACATAAACATTACTAAAGCACACCTGGAAATCGGTGTGCTTTTTTACCTGCGAGTTCAAATTCTTCTAATACTCTGCGTTCGCTCTTGGATAAGCAAAGGTTATGAAGGACGAATCTCTTTAAAGATCAATCAAACTATCCATTCGAACGCCTTGAAAACATTCAACCGTTAAAACATAAAATTAAATACTCTTTTTGTTTAAGGTCCACTTTTTAAATTTCAGGAACCTTTTTCCAGTCTCGTTCGTCTTATTAGAGAGGATTTTTAAATATACTCAAAATATTACTCTCACTTGAGCGGGTGTCTTTGATGGAAAACAATCATAAGTATGACAGATTTGATTGGAGCTTAACACTAATCCTTTTTCTTTTCTTTTTGGCAAGCTGTGCTGCGATTTACAGTGCCCAGGCAGAGGCACAATACCAGGAGAATTTCTTCATAAAACAGATTTTTTGGTATGTTGTCGGTGCTGCCATCATTTTCATTTCCCTGTTATTTGACAGTGAACAATACCAAAGGCTTACCTGGTACCTTTATGGCTTTGGCATTCTGCTTCTTATCTCCATTATTTTAGCGCCTGAAAGTATCGCACCCCTTCGAAATGGGGCAAAAAGCTGGTTCATCGTTCCACATCTGGGATCAATTCAGCCATCCGAGTTTGTTAAAACGTTTTTAATATTGGCTTTGAGTCGTGTTATAGTGGCCCATCAGCAACATACTTTCATAAAATCTCTTGGTTCCGATATACTTCTGCTTTTCAAAATGGGCATGGTGACGGCCCTGCCATTAGGCTTTATTATGCTCCAGCCCGACCTTGGGACCGCCCTCGTGCTTCTTTCTATCCTTACCGGTATGATTCTCGTTTCGGGCATAAGCTGGAAAATTATAATCCCTCTGTATGGTGGGGGTGCCTCTTTGGCGGGATTTATTCTTTATATGGTTATTAGTAAGCCTGAGCTTTTAGAAAAATACCTAAAAGTCCAAACCTATCAATTTAACAGGATTTACGCTTGGATTGATCCTATTAATAACCAGAGTGATTCAGGATACCATTTGTTCAGATCACTTACTGCAATCGGTTCTGGCCTTCTTACCGGTAAAGGATTTGGCAAGCGGGAGGTTTACATTCCGGAGAGCCATACTGATTTTATCTTTAGCGTAATCGGGGAGGAATATGGCTTTATTGGCGGCAGTATCATAGTTGGCCTATTCTTTGTGTTAATTTTTCATCTCATTCGGACTGCACAAATCACAGATGATCCCTTTAATTCTTATCTTTGTGCAGGAATCATTAGCATGCTCACCTTCCATGTGTTTCAGAATATAGGCATGACCATTCAGGTTTTGCCCATTACAGGTATCCCTCTTCCTTTTATGAGTTACGGAGGGAGTTCATTAATGGGAAATATGTTTGCTATGGGGCTTATTTACAGCATTCGTTACCATCACCGTGAATATATATTTTCTAAGGGAGTTTCTTTAAGAGGTTAAAAGAGTTCCGGCTGTTTCATCTTAAGCGGATTGGGTACCTATACTATAAAACTGAAGCTAGGAAGGAGGGATAGGTCTTGAAATCACAAGGGAGTTTGATCCTTGCCATTCTGTTTGCTTTACTAGTAGCATTATTCGCTGTAATAAACGTGGACCCCGTAAAGGTGGATTATTTTTTCGGAACAGCAAAATGGCCGCTTATTTTAATTATATTAGGCTCAGTACTGGCTGGTGTTATCATTATGGGGGCAGTCGGTGCAAGAAAAATTTATGCCCTAAAACGCGAGATGAAAGTTTTACGCAAGGAAAAGGACGAACTGGAAGTCCGGAATCATTTAGCTAACACGGAGGCTGAACCTCACGAAAAAAATAACTACCGGCTTGCCGAAGAAAAATAGAAAAATAAAAAGGCTGTCTCTTTGATTCGCTGATGGACGAATTCTAAGAGATAGCCTTTATTTATATGTCTTCGAACCGAGTGCCACTCTCTAGTTTTCTGCCTTTGGTTTAATCATTTGAAAATGATGCTGGAGCACTTCTATTTCAAGAGGAGTTTTAAGATAAACTTCACCATCCGTATCGACATCTCTTGGCTGATCGGTACGGATATTTATTTTCTTTCCGGAAAAATGAAGGATTTCCTTTGACAGTTCTTCCTCTTCATCTGCTAAAGAAAACTCTCCTGATAGATACTCTTTTAAAACTCCCAGACCAGCATTTTTAAAAATAAATATATCGGCCAGCCCATCATTATAACTGATGCCGTTACACGGAAGGGTTCTGGTGCCAATCGAATGGCCATTTGCAGCAAGAATCATGACAGCTTCTCCATCTGAAATTTCCCCGTCATACTCTATCCTGTAACTAAAAGGATCCATATTGCGAATGGTGCGAATAGCGCTTAAATAATAGCCAATCCTCCCGAGAGCGGCCTTCTCATTTTCTTTTATATTATTTGAGGTTTCTGTTATTAAGCCCAACCCGCAAAAGTTTAAAGTATACCCATCGTTAACCTTCATAGCATCTACACTTATGATATCGCCATTCACAAGCATTTCGGCTGCGGATTTAATATCCTGTGGTATTCCGAGCGACCTGCTGAAATCGTTGCAGGTTCCCCCAGGCAATATTGCAACAGCTGGACGATTTTTCAGAGGGGCTAGTCCATTGACACACTCATGTACAGTTCCATCACCACCAAGAATAATAGCCAACTCCACAGTTTCACCATACTCCTGACATAACTTCATGGCATCACCCGGTTCTTCCGTTTTAAGCAATAATAGTTGTCCGATGCTTTCAGACAGAATGGGAACAGAAACACCTAAGGTTTTATCAATATCCTTCTGTCCTGCGTTACCGTTATAGATTAATAAAGCTTTTTTAAATCGCTGCACGTTTCTTCACCTCCACTTTTATATTTTTCTTTTTAAAGTTTTATTTTCGAAGATACCCTTCTGAAAAAAAGGTCCTTTTCAGAGAGTTCGAAAGTACGTGTGCGTATATGTTCTTAGAAGCCTAATATTTTGCCCTTACCCTTTATTAGCTGTATGGAAACTTGCTAGGTTGCTACAGCACATCGGAGGTCATGATGACAGTTTAGCCGGTAAAACGCTGGGTATATATGATTGCATACCAAACGATTAGGAGTGAAGCAATTTGAGCAAAAATCATTATTGGGCTGGCTGGGATCAATTCGCCTTCCGCTTGCCTGACTTTTTAATGGCCATCGCTGTATTGTTGATTGGATGGCTTGTAGCAAAACTTATCGAAAAGGGAGTTTATAAAGCTTTACAAAAAACGAGCCTTGACGACCGCCTTTTTCCAGACCACAACAATAATAATAAGAAATTTTCCTCGGAGAAGATTATCAGTAAAATCATTTACTATTTACTGTTGGTATTTGTTTTTATTCTCTTCTTTAACCTTCTCGATTTAAATATTATTGCCGGTCCTTTAGCAGGAATGCTTTCCACTGTCATGGGAGCTATTCCTAGTATTCTAAAAGCAGCATTAATTCTTTTATTCGCATGGCTGGTTGCTGCAGGGTTAAGTATGCTGGTTCGAAAAGTAGGGAAAACATTAAAGGTTCATCAGGGACTTCATAAACTAAATTTAACAAAAGAAAATCAGGACCCTTCCCAGCTTATCGACAGAATAGCAAAAATTGTTTTTTACCTGGTTCTTCTGTTATTCCTTCCGGGTGTTTTAGCTGCTCTTAATATCAACGGCATTTCAGGTCCTTTCTCCAATATGCTGACAAGCATGCTGGCTTTCCTTCCAAAGCTGTTTGGAGCTGCACTGATTGTATTAGTTGGCTGGTTTGTAGCAAAAATCGTGAGAGATATTCTTACAAACTTCCTTCAAGCACTTGGATTAGAAAAACTAGTACAGCGTTTCGGACTATCCAATTTATTTTCTGGGACAAGTCTTTCCGCTGTCATCGGGAATATTGTATTCGTTCTAATCCTCATTCCGACCGTTATTACTGCTCTTGAAAAATTAAATTTAAAAGGTATTTCTGAGCCTGCTATTTCTATGCTGAATACCATTTTAAATATGATTCCGAATATCATTGTTGCCGTTCTTTTCATCCTTGCAGGCTTATGGATTGGAAAATGGATCAACAAATTTGTTACACAGCTTCTTGACCGAATTGGTTTTAATTCTTTCTTCCATGGAATGGGTATTGGCAAAAGCACCGCTGCTGTTTCCATTTCAAAAGTGGTCGGCTATATTGCCCAAATATTCGTTGTACTACTATTTGTTGTCCAAGCATTAAATATATTAAATTTAAATTTCCTTGTAAGACTTGCAACAGGCGTTATCGCTTATCTTCCAAATGTATTTGCAGCAGTAGTTATCCTTTTAACAGGACTATTCCTTGGCGGTGTTGTTAAAAAGATCCTAGAAGGCATGATTCAGGGTCCTCACTTCCGTCTGCTGCCTTCAGTTGCAAAATATGCGATCCTCGCCATTTCTATATTTATGGCACTTGATCAGCTTGGAGTCGCAGCATCAATTGTAAACTCTGCCTTTATTCTAATTCTTGGCGGATTGGCTCTTGCTTTTGGCTTATCTTTTGGTCTTGGCGGAAGAGAATTTGCAGCAGTATATCTTGCAAAACTGGATAAGAAGATCTCACAGACTTCTGTACAATCCCCTCCCCCAAATCAGGGACAAAAGGGGAATATGAATCCAGGCCAGATTAATCCTCCCCCTCCGAATAATAGACCTGGCGGAAATAATCCTAACGATATACAATAAGCATAATTTTAAAGGCTTTGGAACTTTCCAAAGCCTTTTCTTAATAAAAATTTAAGGATTAGCTTGTATAATATAAAACAGTGGCATACACTTTTCATAGGAAATCCTAAACATAGGGATGCCTTTTTATTTTCTAGGCTGAATTTTTTAAAAAGTGAAGGTGAATCATGAAGGACTTTATATTTTCCGTTTTATCATTCTTATCGGACTTGGGCTATTTAGGTATTGCTCTTGGACTTATGATTGAGATAATTCCAAGTGAAGTTGTATTAGGTTACGGCGGCTATATGATTTCTAAAGGAATGTTTAGCTATCCTGGCGCAGTTATTGCCGGAGCCATTGGCGGCACCATCGCGCAGCTTTTCCTTTATTGGGCGGGTTATTATGGCGGGAGGCCGTTCCTTGAGAAATACGGCAAGTACATATTGATTAAAAAGAAACAGATCGATATATCCGAGAAATGGTTTGAAAAATATGGCGCAGGAGTGATTTTCTCTGCCCGTTTTATCCCAGTAGTTCGGCATGCGATCTCTATTCCAGCCGGAATTGCAAAAATGCCTGCAAGCAAGTTCACTCTCTATACCATAGCAGCAATTGTTCCTTGGACAATCTTTTTCCTTTACCTCGGTGAAGTTTTAGGGAAAAACTGGGCCAATATTAAAGAATATGCACAGCCCTATGTGCTTCCCACAATCGCAGTCGCAGTTGTGATTGGCGTCATATACTTTCTCATTAAAAGGAAAAGTAAATAATTGATTAAAAGCAGTCCCAAATTTCTGGGACTGCTTCTTTTTTGTAAATAGGTTTTGGGATCAATCAATTCGTTTTTGATTTCTATCAATTACTTTTTGATTTCTATTAATCTGTTTTTGATTTTTATCAATCATTTCTCTACTTTTACCAATGACAATTAGCACCTTATCAATGCTTCGTTCCGTTAACAAGAGCCTTTTCAAAATCAAGGTACTCTAGTTTTACTTATTACGCTCCAAACGCATATCCCGAGAAAACTATGCATTTCCTTCATGCAAAGATTTTGCTAAGGAAGCCTTCCTTGTCCTGTCTCGTTCGTCCAGAATTTTTGAATATAAATTCTGAGATTAGCTAAAAAAAGCGCCCTGTTTCTGATATATACCCCTTAATTCGGACAGTCATATAAAAGAGCCTATATTGCTAATAGGTGGCCCCGGTATTGTACCG
>NZ_JBYTCJ010000042.1:0-34839 GCF_058790155.1 Neobacillus sp. FW104-15D2 | reverse complement strand
TCTATTTTACACGAAGCGAGTGTGGGTTTTTTTGTATTTTCTAGATGTCGCACTTAATAATACAATTTGTCATATAAAAAGGCTGCCCCTGAACGGGCAGCCTTTATGCTCCCGGCGGAATCGCCGAGTCATCAAATCGATTTTCTAAGTTTACGAATTTATTATATTCTTTAACAAATGCAAGCTGGACGGTTCCAGTAGGACCGTTACGCTGCTTGGCTATAATGATTTCAATAATGTTTTTATTCTCGGATTCTTTATCGTAGTAGTCATCGCGATAAAGGAAGGCTACGATATCAGCATCCTGCTCAATACTTCCGGATTCACGGATATCAGACATCATTGGGCGTTTATCCTGCCTCTGTTCCACTCCACGGGAAAGCTGGGATAACGCAATAACCGGAACTTGTAATTCACGGGCTAATTGCTTTAATGAACGGGAAATTTCTGATACTTCCTGCTGACGGTTTTCACCGCTGCGTCCGCTGCCCAATATGAGCTGGAGGTAATCAATCAAAATCATTCCCAGGCCATGCTCCTGCTTCAGACGTCTGCATTTAGAACGTATATCACTTATTCTTACCCCAGGGGTATCATCAATAAAAATCCCTGCATTCGAAAGGCTTCCCATAGCCATGGTTAGCTTGGCCCAGTCTTCATCAGTCAGAGAACCGGTTCTAAGCCTTTGGGCGTCAATATTGCCTTCTGCGCACAGTATACGCATAACAAGCTGCTCAGCACCCATCTCAAGGCTGAAAATGGCTACATTTTCTCCGGTTTTAATCGCAACGTTTTGAGCAATATTAAGCGCAAATGCAGTTTTACCAACAGAAGGACGGGCACCAACAATGATTAAATCATTTCGCTGAAATCCGGCTGTCATCCGGTCTAACTCCCTAAAGCCCGTCTCAATTCCAGTAATATCCCCTTTTCGGTTATGCATTTGTTCAATATTGTCGTAAGTCCGGACCAAAACGTCCTTTATATTATGAAAAGCACCTGCATTTTTACGCTGGGCCACTTCCATTATATTTTTTTCTGCCTCACCTAAGAGAGCTTCAACTTCATCCTCACGAGTATAGCCATCCTTGGCAATTTCTGTTGCTGTACGGATTAAGCGGCGCAGGAGTGACTTTTCCCCTACTATTCTCGCATAATATTCAATATTAGCTGCTGTGGGCACAGAACCTGCCAGCTCACTGAGGTAGCTTACTCCACCTGTATCTTCGAGAAGTTTGGATGCTGCCAATTCTTCTGTTACCGTAATCAAATCAACCGCTTTACCATGATCATTCAGTTTGAGCATAGCATTAAATATTTTTTGATGGGCTGCTCGATAAAAGTCTTCGGGAATTAGCATTTCCGAAGCCATTGTTAATGCTGACGGCTCCAGGAAAATAGCTCCGAGGACAGCCTGTTCAGCCTCAATATTTTGCGGTGGAAGACGGTCTGCCAATAATTCACTCATCCTGCCAACCTCCCATTTACCATAATAAATCTATATTTAAAAACGTAATGATAGAAATTCACTAGAAAAAAAGTGACCAGCCAGTACCGATCACTTTTTTATCTCAACTATTCTATTCTAGCACGTTTTCGACAGAAATCGCACTGCCAAAATTAGTTTACTTCTTTTACATGGACAGTTAATGATGCTGTAACATCGTGATAAAGCCTTACCGGAACCTTTGTATGCCCCAAAGTACGGATGGCATCCTCAAGCTCCATTTTTCTTTTATCAATTTTAATTCCCTGCTTCTTATTTAATTCTTCAGCAATTTGCTTTGTTGTAATGGATCCAAAAAGCCTTCCGCCTTCGCCTGCTTTTGCTGTTAATTCAACAGTCGTTTTTTCAAGTATTTCTTTTAATTTTTTTGCTTCTTCAAGTTCTGCAGCCGCTTCTTTTTCTTCTTTCTTCTTTTGAGCTGCCAGAGAACTTGTATTAGCCTGATTAGCTTCTATAGCAAGGCCTTGTTTAAAAAGAAAGTTTTGTGCATAGCCGTCAGCTACATTTTTAACTTCCCCTTTTTTTCCTTTACCCTTTACATCTTTAAGAAAAATTACTTTCATTCTTTTTTTCCTCCTTCAAAATATTCATCTATAGCCTGTTTGAGCTGCTCCTCGGCTCCCTCTATAGAAAATCCTGTCATTTGGGTGGCAGCATTTGTTAAATGCCCTCCGCCCTGCAGGCTTTCCATGATAACCTGTACATTTACATCCCCAAGCGATCTTGCACTGATACCGATCATCTCCGGACTTCTTTTTGAAAGAACAAAGGAGGCTAGTACCCCGTCCATCGTTAATAACGTATCAGCAGCCTGGGCGATGAGAACCTGATTGAATATCTCATTTTCAGGCCCCTTGGCAATGGCCAGACCATCACGGTAGAAAATGACCGACTCAATCAATTTAGAACGTTTAATATAGGTAGCGACATCTTCTTTTAAGAACTTCTGAACTAATACTGTATCTGCTCCCTGAGCCCTTAAATAAGAGGCTGCATCAAAGGTTCTTGAACCCGTACGTAAAGTAAAGCTTTTCGTATCAACAATAATTCCAGCAAGTAGTGCCGTAGCTTCGAGCATATCAATTTTCCCGCGCTTTGGCTGATACTCGAGAAGCTCGGTTACGAGTTCCGCTGTAGAAGATGCATAAGGTTCCATATAGACTAGCAAAGGATTTTTAATAAAATCCTCACCTCTGCGATGGTGGTCAATAACGACTACATTATCAATTCTGTTTAAAAGTCTTTCATCAATTACAAGAGAAGGTTTATGGGTATCGACAACAACCAATAAGGTATCATCGGTAGCAATCTCGAGTGCTTCTTCCGGACTAATAAAATGGTTATATAAATCACCATGCTGCCGGATTTCCTCTACAAGCCGTTTAACACCCGTGTCTATCTCATCTAAATTAACAACTATATAGCCTTCCCGCTGGTTAACCTGGGTTACCTTTTGGATTCCAATGGCAGAACCAATTGCATCCATATCGGGGCTTTTATGGCCCATAATAATGACTTTATCACTTTCAGCAATTAACTCCTTAAGAGCGTGTGAAATAACACGTGCCCTAACCCTGGTTCTTTTTTCAATTGGATTCGTTTTGCCTCCAAAAAACTTAACTTTTCCATTTGATTGTTTAATCGCAGCCTGGTCTCCGCCTCTCCCCAGCGCAAGGTCAAGGCTGGATTGGGCAAGGGTGCCAAGCTCAGGCAGGGAGGAAACACCGGTGCCTACACCAATACTTAATGTCAGCGAAACATTTTGTTTTGATGTTAATTCTCTAACCTCGTCAAGAATGGAAAACTTCGCTTTTTCGAGTCCCTGTAATATGTGTTCATTAAACACTCCGATAAAACGCTCAGAGGATATCCTTTTTAAAAAGATCCCATTATCCTGGGCCCATTTATTCAAAATGGAAGTAACCAGATTGTTGATACTGCTGCGCATCTGGTCATCCATCCCCTGGGTGAGTTCTTCATAATTATCGAGAAATATAATAGCTATGGCTGTCCGTTCCTCACGATATAGCTTTTCAATTTCTGTTTGCTCTGTAACATCAAAGAAGTAGAGGAGCCTTTCCTCTGGTTTATGTATGACACGAAACTTACGGTCATGGAGTGTTATAATTTCCGTTTCAACTTCCTGCTTGATTAGAGGAATCAATGCATCAGCAACATCGTAAAGTGACCGGCCCATAAGCGTATCCTCGTCAAAGCAAGAGGCAAGGAAAGGGTTGGTCCATTCAATATAATATTCGTCGTTAATGAGCATAATCCCAATTGGCATTCCCATTAACGCCTCTTCACCTACTCGTTTTACCCTGTATGAAAGAGTTGTTATATACTCCTCCATTTCTTTACGCTGCCGATTATCAATATGGAACATATAATAAACAGGCAAAGTAATGAGCAGGAGGCCGGCCAGGGCAAGAATCCAATTATATAAAAACAGGACGCAAAGGAGCAATAAAGCTACGCCCAATAATCCATAAAAAGGATAACGAATAGATCGTTTTTCTAAAAATGCAGGCATCTTTCCAGCTCCTAATTAATATTGGGATTCTTACTGTTTATTTTCCCTACGTTTTCTAAAATCAAAACCTAAGTCCATTATACCTAATAAAGAAACAACATAAAGAAATATTGGAGCCACAAAGATAAGAATTGTAACTATAATCTGGAATCCCTTGGATATAGACCTTTTATGAAAAAGATAGTACAGGACAAAAAGGCCTTGCAAAAACATTAGTATAGATAAAACATAAAATAAATTAATAACCACTGCGTGCCAATACGTTCCTGCATCGGGATGAAAAATTAAATTCGCTCCCATTGCAATTATATAGTACCATAAAAGGCTGCGTGGAAGGGTAAGCTCTCTAAAAGGCTTCCCGACAGAAATGGTAATTCCAAGCCTTTTTAAAATGGGGAAGTTGATCAGCTGTAAAATATAAACTGTAAAAAACGACGATAGGACAAGCAAACTTGGAAAAATAGTTTTTATTGCCACAATCATATCTTTGTATTGCTTTGTTACTTTGTCCGCCTGAGACCCCTGTCCCATGCCTTTTAACATTCTAGTGGTTATTTTCAATGATTCATTAACAGAAACATTAAATTGCTGAATGAAATTCATATGAAAAACGCCTACACTTATAGCATAAAGAGCTACCGTACTTATTAAAAAAGTAAGGGTGCTTATCAGTAAAATAAATGGCCGGCTTTTATTCTTTTGAATCAAGTAACCCATTACCGCTCCTGTTGCTCCGAAAAGAAGCAGGTAAACAATACCCCAGATTCCCGAGATGATTATTGAAATAACCACTGCTGCGGCTAAAAAGACTAATATCCCTTTAAAGTTATACTTTGCTGTAAATAGTATAAACGGAAGAGGCAGAAAAAAGATGATTATTGCTCCTAAAAAAGGCACATAAAGTGTTAACAATAATATAATTGCGAATGCTGCCAGCAGGACAGCACCTTCCGTTAACTGACGAGTATTTTTCAACATTTCACCTCATAAGCTTGTTCTTGATGTTATGTATCTTAACCTATATTTTAGCTACATAGGCACCTGTATTCAACTATTGGAATTATATAAAAAAATAAGGTCCTTTTTGATCTTTCTCCGCCGAGTTAAATCTAAATAAGCTTTTCCAATTCGAAACCTCATCGATTACTGAGTCTTTAGGTATTGTCAGACTCCTAATTTCGCAATTATTCCGCTGCTCAAATCAAGACTTCCTCAGAAAGCTAAAGCTGGCGAAGCCAACCTTGTCCATCACATGTTCAGCATTTCTAGAATAAAAAAAGGCAGTAAGGAATGTCCCTACTGCCTTTTTATTTACTATTACTTATTCACCTGAAACATATGGTAATAATGCCATCATACGTGCACGCTTAATAGCGATTGTAAGTTTACGCTGATATTTAGCGTGAGTTCCAGTTACACGACGAGGTAAGATTTTACCGCGTTCAGAAATAAATTTTTTAAGAAGATCTACATCTTTATAGTCGATGTGTGTAATTCCGTGAGCTGTAAAATAGCACACTTTACGGCGCTTAGCGCGACCGCCTTTACGTCCTCCCATTGCCATGGTATTTCCCTCCTTCATTTTGATATTCGTCCGTTAAATGAAAGGTTAGAATGGCAGATCATCGTCTGAGATATCGATTTGACCGCTTCCTGCAAACGGATCCTCATCCATTCTTGTATAACCTTGATTACCGTTGGAACGCTGATTCTGATTGCCGCCTCCGAAAGGATTGCCCTGTTCCCTTGAACCGCCAAACCGATCGTTATCAGGTCTGGCTCCAGTTCCAGCTCCAGCATTACCGCCAGAAGCACTTTTAGGTTCAAGGAATTGAACACTTTCCGCTAAAATCTCCGTTACGTATACGCGTTTCCCATCTTGTCCTTCATAGCTGCGTGTTTGCACACGGCCATCGACACCTGCAAGACTTCCTTTTTTCAAAAAGTTAGCCACATTTTCTGCCGGACGGCGCCAAACTACACAATTAATGAAGTCTGCTTCTCTTTCGCCCTGCTGATTCGTAAATGCACGATTTACAGCTAAAGTAAAAGTAGCAACAGGAACACCGTTTGGAGTGTAGCGCAGTTCAGGATCCTTTGTTAAACGGCCGACAAGAACGACACGATTCATCATCAGAATCAACTCCTTTTCTTCCGGAAAATGTTCCATGTGGAACATTTATCCAGCCACTTTTTATATCGATTGATTGATTTTATGCTTCAACTTTAATAACAAGATGGCGAATGATATCTTCGCTGATTTTTGCTAAACGTGAAAATTCTTCCACTGCATCAGCATTAGCGGTTACATTCACTAATTGGTAGTATCCGTCGCGGAAATCATTGATTTCATATGCAAGACGGCGTTTACCCCAATCCTTTGTTTCAGCACTTTCCGCACCATTATCAGTAAGGATTGTGTTAAAACGCTCAACAAGAGCTTTTTTCGCTTCATCTTCAATATTTGGGCGGATGATGTACATAACTTCGTACTTTCTCATCACATTCACCTCCTTTTGGTCTAAACGGCCCGAAATGGGCAAGGAGCAACTAATCATTACTCACAAGTTAAAATTATAGCATAGAGTTTTCCATTATGCAATGGAGAAAAGTGAAAGCACCTTTAGGCGACGTGTGGGCTGGCACTATCTGCAACAAGAATCACCTAGCGGTCACCAAAGAGCTTTTCAAAAAGGTATTATACTTTATTTTAAAAAATTAACTCCGCAGATAAGATCTGCGGAGTAATCGATTATACATTAAAGCGGAAGTGGATGATATCTCCGTCTTTTACTTCGTATTCTTTTCCTTCTAGCCTTACTTTACCAGCTTCCTTGGCAGCATTCATTGATCCCCCAGCCATAAGGTCATCATAGAAAACAGTTTCTGCACGGATAAAACCTCTTTCAAAATCAGAGTGAATAATACCCGCACATTGAGGTGCTTTCATACCTTTTCGGAAGGTCCAGGCACGGACTTCCTGAACACCTGCAGTGAAATAAGTAGCCAATCCAAGCAGGCTGTATGCTTTGCGAATTAATTGATCAAGGCCGGACTCTTTAATTCCAAGCTCAGACAAGAACATTTCTTTTTCTTCACCCTCGAGCTCGGCAATTTCGGATTCAATTTTTGCACAGATTACAATAACCTCTGCATTTTCTTTTGCAGCAAATTCACGAACCTGTTGAACGTACTCATTGTCGTCCGGACTTGCCACCTCTTCTTCAGATACATTAGCTACATAAAGAACAGGCTTAGTAGTAAGCAGGTGCAGGTTTTTTACGATTTTAAGCTGATCATCTGTAAATTCAACTGCCCGGGCAGGCGTTTCCTGTTCAAATGCTTCTTTTAGAATAGAAAGGACCTCAAATTCAGCTGCAGCATCTTTATCCTTTTGTTTTGCCAGTTTTTCAACACGGCCAACTCTTTTTTCAACTGATTCTAAATCGGCAAGAATTAATTCCAAATTGATAGTTGTAATATCATCAATCGGATCTACCTTACCTGATACATGGGTAATATTTTCATCAGCAAAGCAGCGGACTACCTGACAAATTGCGTCTACCTCACGGATATGCGATAAAAATTTATTTCCAAGACCTTCACCCTTACTCGCACCCTTTACAATTCCGGCGATATCTGTAAATTCAAAGGTTGTTGGTACAGTCTTTTTAGGCTGAATTAATTCGGTTAATTTTGTTAAGCGCTCATCCGGAACCTCTACAATCCCTACGTTTGGATCGATCGTACAAAAAGGATAGTTGGCAGACTCTGCTCCCGCTTGTGTAATTGCATTAAACAAAGTAGATTTACCTACGTTCGGCAAACCGACAATACCTGCTGTTAGTGCCATTCCTGTTCACTCCTCTAATTCATTCATATCTATTCAAAAAACATTATGTCTCAAAGTTTAAAAATCCTCTCACAATTATAGGCATTCGCACCTAAAAAGACAAGCATTGCTGAAAAGTACCCTCTGCAGTTAAAAATTGTTATATTGCTTTTTATAAAAAGCGAATATCGCAGATACCATGACGATCTAAAGCTTTTTACAGAACTGATAAAGGTATTCAATCATTTGTTGATGGAAGCGGAAGGCTGGAGACTCTGTTGGCGTGCAGCGGCGAGGAGAAAGAAGAACAGAAGTGCCTCGTTCGGCCCCGCGAAGCACTGAAGGGGCGTGAAGCGACCTCGGAAGGCCTCCAGGTGCTGAAGTTTGACAGGCTCCCGGAATGCCGCTGATAGCAAACGTTAGCAGCGAAATCAACAGTAAAGACAAGATTCATGAAGGAACAAAAAAAATAGAAACCGCCTATAAATGGCAGTTTCTATCTTAAACTCTGCTGGGAATTTCACTTTCCTGAAATGATGCAGTTTTAGTTTCCCACTTTTCAATATTAACAAGACAGTCATATAAAGTGCTGCCAAGTCCGTTGTCTGATTCTCTGCTTGATGTAAGCAGATTAACAGAGCCACCAAATTTGCTCCAAATACCCTCATCAATATTAATGGTGTCTGGATGAGCCTTTTTTAAGATAGAAAGGGTACCCTTTATTTCTCCGCGATCATTCCAAACACGAACTTCATCACCCTCTTGCAGCCCTAGATAATCAGCAATATTCTTGGCTGCTTCCACTTTCACTGCAGGCTCCTTGGCAAAAAGATGATAATTCTGCGAATGATTGGATTTCTGAGGATGCATAGTTAAAAGAGAGTATGGATATTTTTTCGCTAATTCCGGATTTGCCCATTTGGATTCCTCAGGAAAAGAAAGCTTTAAGAACCCATTGTCTCCTTTTAATTGTCCAAGCTTGGATGTAAACTCATATTTTCCTGAAGGAGTTTTAAACTTTTTGTCACTCCAGGGAATCTCTTTTACCGGAAGCTCAGCAAAGTGTTCTTGTTTTATTTGTTCAACCGTCATTCCATTTGCTTCTAATAACGCAAGTGACATTTGCAGCCACTGATCTCTTGTATAATCAAAATCACTGCCAAAACCCATTCTTTTAGCCAGTTCTGTCCAGATCCATAAATCCGGCCTCGCTTCGCCAGGAGGGTCCGTTAATTTAGGTCCGTAATTTACATAGTGATGATACATAGAAGAATAATAAAGGTCCTCTTCCTCAAATGAAGTAGCCGCTGGCAGGACATAATCCGCCATCATTGCGGTATCTGTCATATAGTGATCAATAACTACAAGGTTAGGAACAGATAAAAATGCCTCTTTAACAATGTTACTATCCGGAACTTGAGTAAGCGGATTACCGCATGTAACAATAATCATTTGTATAGGTGGATTTTTAGCAGCGAGAATCTCTTCTGCCTGCTTCATCATGGTGAATTGGCGCTGGCCAGTTTTTCTGCTTGATAAGCTTAACTCATCATATTGGAAGCTTTGGCCTACCCGCAGATTAGCATAGTTTGCTCCCCCGCCCTTAATACCAATATTACCGCTAATAGCAGCAAGGGCATCAATCAAACGGATTGTATTTCCGCCATTCTTATAGCGCTGCATACCAAGTCCCATATAAATAGAGGTCGGTTTATCCGCAAATATATAAGCAAGCTTTGTTATCTCCTCAACTGGAACTTCTGTTATTTCGCTTATTTCTTCGAGCGAAATCCCATTAAGCAATTCTAAAAATTCTTCAAAGCCTTCGGTAAAGCTTTTCAAAAATTCACGGTCTTCCAGACCAAGTCGGAGCATTTCTTTACTTATGCCTGCAGCAAGAAAACCGTCCATTCCCGTCTTTATAGAAATATATTGATCTGCTAATTTAGCAGTTGGATTAAAAATGGGATCGATCACAAATAAGCGGGCTCCCTGGAGCTTTGCTTTTTGAAGAGTCTGGTAGAAGTGCATATTGGTTCTGGAAACATTCCGTCCCCAGACAATAATATTTTTACTATTCATAACATCTTCAGGTCCATGACTGTAAGCATCGCCAAAGTCCCATTTTTGCGCTTCGATTCCTGCTCCCCAGCACAGCGAACCCTTAAGTTCAGTTACACCGCCATAACAGTTAAAAAACCTTTGATCAAGGCTTTTAAGAACGCCATTATTCGCATAATCATGGCTGTGAAGAACGGCAAGTGGGCCGAATTGTTCTTTGACTTCCTTCAGACAGTCGGAAATTTCATCCAGTGCCTTTTCCCAGGAAATTCTTACAAATTTACCATTCACTTTTTTAAGGGGATATAATAGACGTTCAGAGGAATTCGTCCGTGCCTCAAGCATACGGCCACGTCCACATATTTTCCCTTTTGTAATAGGATGATTTAGATCCCCATCTACCTTTATTACCTTGCCGTTATTCACCGTTACCTTGAAACCGCAGTTGTCCCAGCAGTTTAACGGACAAGCGGATTGATATACTTCAGTCATTTCCCCACCCCCATTTGACTTATTTCTTTATATAAAGATTCTGCCTATACCACACAGGCAAAAATTTAGTTCTTTTACAGTTAGATCTCTGTTTCCATTCCCTAAAAAATTGGTAACTTTTAAGTTTCTTTATAAGATTAATACAGAATAAGATAAAAAAAAAGCACGAAGTTTATTCTGCTTCGTGCCGTTCAAGTATTTTTTTTACTTTTCTTGTAAATTCCCTTCGTGGAATCATCACGCTATGACCGCAGCCTTCACATTTAATACGGATATCGGCACCCAGGCGAATTACCTTCCAGCGGTTTGCTCCGCATGGATGGGGCTTTTTCATCTCAACCACATCATTTAGAAAAAATTCTTTTTGTTCCATTTCATTTCCCCCCTGCAATCAATGGTAAAGATGGTTGTAAAAACTTTGTTATTCTCTTCCCGGTTCCTTTCCCTCATCCTGCCTTGAATACATAACAAGCCTTGGGAACGGAATTTCAATTCCATTTTGATCCAGTGCCATCTTAATCTCTTTGCGGATCATTCTCGCAATATAAAAGTGCTGCATTGGCAAAGTTTCAGCTACTATTCTTAGTACAATTTCTGATGGTCCCAGATTTTGTACTCCAAGTAATTCAGGAGCTTTGATTAATTGTTCATATTGCTCCGGCAGCTTTTCAAGAAGCTCTGAAAGAACCTTTTCAGCTTTTTCAATATCTTCTTCGTAGGCTATTCCTACATCTACTACAGCCACACTATTATTTAATGAAAAATTGGTAACCTGAGAGATGCTGCCATTCGGAAGAATATGGAGTTCCCCAGTCCAATTCTTTATTTTAGTAGTACGCAAGCCAATTGCTTCCACATTACCTTCGAACTGACCCACCTTTATATGGTCACCCACTGAAAATTGGTCCTCAAAAATAATGAAAAAGCCGGATATTATATCCTTGACAAGATTCTGTGCTCCAAAACCTATGGCCAAGCCAACAATTCCAGCACCTGCCAGAAGTGCTTTTACATCAATTGTAAGAGTCGATAGAATCATCATAAAAGCAATGAAATAAACTACATATGATAGAACATTATCAAGGAGCTTTTCAAGGGTAGCTTCCCTTCTTTCCGACACCCTTAGCGGAGACTTATTTCTTAATTTAAATGTATTGTGTATGGCAAGCCTGCCAATTCGGATAATGATCCCCGAAATAAAAATAATGGCTATAATTTTAATAAATCCCTGGCCAATAGCAATCCACATTCCTTCATTTAGGAATGTTTTGGAGGCCGTATGAATATCAGTTGAAATAGAATTCATTTTTCCACCTTCTTTGCTGTTTCTTTATCTTACTTTATATGGGCAAGTCTATTTTATCAATTTTATTGCTGGATATGTAAAATTCGCTCCATATTAATCTTGTTTTTTTCTAGAGTAATGGTACTTTTCATCCTCACTTTAAATGCCATCCTTCTTTTTGCACTGGTTTAGTTAAATTGTAATACAGGTATGTATACATTACATTAATTTTCCGTATACTGTTACTACTAAAAATAAGGAGTGGACTTGATGAATCTAAAACAAACCTTTTTTGACAGGAGGGCCAGCGCAAGGATTCTTCATGATGATCACCAGGCAGCTGAAAGGCTTGCTACGGAGCTAATTTCTCATTTGCCTGCTCTTACAAGCCGTCCAATCGTGATTGTGTGTATAGGCACTGACCGTTCTACCGGAGATTCATTAGGTCCGCTAGTCGGAACTCTGCTGGAGGAAAAAAACCCAAAATCTTTTTATGTATATGGGACTCTTGAGGATCCAATCCATGCTGTTAATCTTGCAGAAAAGTTAAAAGAAATAAAAGAGAAGCATTTCCACCCCTTTATAATCGGTATAGATGCCTGTCTTGGCCGCTTTAAGAGTGTTGGCTTTATTCAGCTGGGCGAGGGACCCGTCAAACCTGGTGCCGGCGTAAACAAGGACCTTCCTGAAGTTGGAGACATGCATATAACCGGAATTGTGAATGTTAGTGGCTTTATGGAGTTCTTTGTGCTCCAAAATACCCGTTTAAGTTTAGTCTTAAAAATGGCTAAAACAATTGCCAATGGTATTTATACTGCAAGCCAGCATTCTCCCAGAAAAGTTAATTTGCCAGAAATTAATTGGAACAGAGAACAAGAACAAACAAATTAAATTTCCATCATATTACAATTTAAACAAAAAAACAGGAAGGAGCCGAGGTCCAATCCTGTTTTTTATTATACTAATATTATTTTAATTTCTTATTACGTTTTCATAACATTTTAGAAAAAGTGATGATATTGATAAATGACCGAAACAATTAGGCCCGTTACCAAAATCCCAGGTAAAAAGTTAGCTACTTTTATTTTAGTCATCCCCGTAAGGTTGAGTCCAATAGCAAAGATCATGACTCCTCCGGTAGCCGTCATTTCTGTAATGAACTGGTCCATCAATGCCTTGGGAACAATGGTATCAATTTGAGTAGCAAAAAGTGCAATTAACCCTTCATAAAGCATAACAGGAACTGCTGAAAAAAGTACGCCTATCCCAAGAGTTGTTGTTAAAATAATGGAAGTGAATCCATCAATAATAGACTTGGTATAAAGAACATCATGGTCGCCTCTTATTCCACTATCAAGAGCACCGATTATTGCCATTGCACCTATTACGAAAATAAGGGTGGCTGTTACAAAACCTTCTGCTATACTCCCTTTACCCGTGGAGGGACCCAGCTTTCGTTCAAGCCACATTCCGAGTTTATTCAACTTGTCCTCCAGCGCCCATACTTCTCCCAGTACAGCACCTATAACCAGACTGAGAATTACGATCAGAAAGTTTTCACTCTTTAATCCCATTTGTAAGCCTAAAACCATGACAGCAAGCCCAATAGCATACATTACCGTTACCTTCATACTCTCCGGTATACGATTAAGTATTTTCCCAAGAAGTGTACCAATAATAATTAAAGCTCCATTAACCAACGTACCCAGTAAAAACATTTTATCCACCTATTCTTCGTATTACGAAATGTATTAAGTACAAACTATCATATTATACTAGCATATGGAAGAGCAAAGGGAGAGAAGTATTAGATAAAGTGCAAAAAATAAACCATCAAATGATGGTTTATAGGTCACCCTGGTCCAATAGCTGTAATATCCTCTCAAGATCATCTTCTGAAAAGAATTCAATTTCTATTTTCCCTTTATTTTTTGACGCTTTTATATTAACTGTTGTTCCAAACTTCTCCCTTAATGAGTTTTCACGCTGCTGAATAAAGATATCCTTTTTCTTTTCCGGCTTTTGTGTTTCACGTGAAACATTTTCATTTATATTCTGAATTAATTTTTCCAGCTGGCGTACATTAAGGTTTTCATTGATTATTTTCTCAACAATTGCAGGAATCTTTGCCTTTTGGCGAAGACCTAGAAGCGCGCGTCCATGGCCCATTGAGATTTTACCGCCAGATATTAATTCCTGAACCTTTGGAGGAAGTGAAAGGAGACGAATATGATTAGCAACATGAGGCCGGCTCTTACCAAGGCGTTTTGCAACCTCTTCCTGAGTCAGCTTTAGCTTTTCCATTAATGTTTGGTAGGCAATACCTTCCTCGATTGGGTTTAAGTCTTCCCGCTGAAGGTTTTCAAGAACCGCGAGTTCCATCATTTGCTGTTCGGAAAGTTCTCTGACAACAGCAGGAACAGATTCAAGCTTAGCTTCTTTTGCTGCCCTAAATCGTCTTTCACCAACTACAATTTCATAGCCTTTGATACTTTTACGGACTACAAGAGGCTGTAAAATTCCGTGCTGTAAAATAGATTCCTTGAGTTCATTAATTGCATCCTGTTCAAAAACCTTACGTGGCTGATATGGATTGGGACGAAGCTGATTAATTTTAATATCCTGGATTTTTTCTTCCTTGCCTGCTTCTTGGAAAATAGCATTAAGGCCTTTTCCTAATCCTCCCTTAGCCATTTGAAACCACTTCCTTTGCCAAATCTAAATAAACTTCAGCACCTCGAGACTTCGGATCATAAATAATAATCGGTTCTCCATGGCTCGGAGCCTCACTTAGCCTGACGTTTCTTGGAATAATGGTTTTATAGACTTTATCCTGAAAATACTTTTTTACTTCCTCAATTACCTGAATGCCGAGATTTGTCCGGGCATCAAGCATTGTTAAAAGTACTCCTTCAATCTTTAAGTCCTGGTTCAAATGTTTTTGAACTAATCGTACTGTATTTAATAGCTGGCTTAAGCCTTCCAAAGCATAATATTCACATTGAACGGGAATTAAAACAGCATCAGAAGCAGTCAGCGCATTAATAGTTAGCAGGCCTAATGAAGGAGGGCAGTCGATTATAACATAATCATAATCTCCCTTTACTTCCTCTAGAGCCCTCTTTAGACGAACTTCACGGGAAATAGTAGGAACCAATTCGATCTCTGCTCCTGCTAGTTGAATTGTAGCTGGAATGGCAAAGAGGTTCTCTACGGCTGTAGGTTTAATAACATCCTTTGCCTCCACATCATCTACTAATACATCATATATGCACTGATCAACATCAGCTTTGTCAATTCCAATTCCACTGGTCGCATTGCCCTGCGGGTCAATGTCTACCATCAGAACTTTTTTTCCTATGTATGCTAAGCAGGCGCCCAGGTTGACTGAAGTAGTCGTTTTTCCGACTCCCCCTTTTTGATTCGCGATTGCAATAATTTTGCCCACGATGTCACCTACCCCTTTAAAAATTCATGGAGTTTAAATAAACAGCCACGAAATCTATTTTATCATGAAAACGATATATTGTAGGTTTTTTTCTAAAAATATTCAAGTCACTTAAAAGTGAATAAAAGAAAAAACCGAACATTCGTTCCGTTCGGTTTAGGAGATTACTATTTCTTTTTAGGTATTTTAATAGTGAATTGATAAAATTCTTCAAATTCCTTTTCTTCAGCGTCTAGATTTATCCCACTGTCTGAAACCATTGATAAGGACTGACGGATTGTATTGACAGCGATCCTCATATCCTTACTGAATGCTTTTCTTTTCGGTTTGGGTTTCCCTGTTTTTTCTTCAAGGAGCTTAACCACACGTTCTTCCGTTTGCTTAACATTTAGATTCTTTTCAATGATTTCCTCAAGCAGCTTCACCTGCTTTTGAGGATCCTTCAGAGGAATAAGGGAGCGGGCATGCCGTTCACTGACAAGCTTATTCAGTAATGCATCCTGTACCTCTCGAGGCAACTTCAAAAGGCGAAGTTTATTAGCAACGGTGGACTGCCCTTTTCCCAGACGCTGTGCTAAAGCCTCTTGCGTTAAACTGTGTATTTCCAGGAGCTTTCCATAGGCCATTGCCTCCTCTATAGGTGACAATTCCTCCCGCTGAAGATTTTCTATTAATGCAACGGAGGCCGTTTCAGAATCGCTCATATTTTTTATTATGGCAGGAACTTCTGCCCAGCCAAGCTTTTTCATAGCCCGCCAGCGGCGTTCTCCAGCTATAATTTCATATCTTTCTTCTTCATATTCACGGACAACAATTGGCTGAATGATGCCGTGAATATGGATTGTTCTTGATAATTCCTCTATTTTATCCTCATCAAATACCGTTCGAGGCTGAAATCGGTTTGGAACAATTTGATCTATCGGCAGCTTTCTTATTTCTTCCGACTCAATTATTTCTTCCGACTCAATTATTTTTTCGTTCTCCAATTCCTGATCCATTCCCAACTGGTTTCCCTTATCGCTCAGGCCAAAAAAGCGCGAAATCGAATGCTTCATCCCCAGCACCACCTTTTCGAAACTCCCTATTACTAATTCTCTGTTAAATTGACAAGTTCCTGCTGCACACTATAATTTCATCTGCAATTGCTGTCGTTTCACCAAGTTTTTCAGCAAACTGTCCTATTCAATTGGCATTTTATTAGGCGTTCCTGGCTTCCTTGGATACTTTTTCGGTGTTGCTTTTTCTTTACTGATAATAAGAATATTTCGTTCGCTTTCCTCAACAGGCAAGGTAAAGGTGAAAATATTTTCAATTTTGCCGCCTAATATAGATAATGCTTTTTGGCCAGAGGTAATCTCGTCCTGGGCACTAGCTGCTTTAAGAGCCAGAAAGTAACCTTCCTTCCTTACCAGTGGCAAACAAAGTTCACTTAATACTGAAAGTCTAGCCACCGCCCGGGCGGTAACGACATCAAATGATTCACGGTATTCGCTTCGAACTCCAAATGTTTCTGCCCTATCGTGAATAAAATGAACATTGGACAATCCCAGCACATTTGAAAGATGATTTAAAAAGTTGATTCGTTTATTCAATGAGTC
Source organism: Neobacillus sp. FW104-15D2 (assembly GCF_058790155.1). Classification (NCBI taxonomy): domain Bacteria; kingdom Bacillati; phylum Bacillota; class Bacilli; order Caryophanales; family Bacillaceae; genus Neobacillus; species Neobacillus sp. FW104-15D2. Next base: position 18,083 of record NZ_JBYTCJ010000042.1, on the reverse strand, counting down.
AACAATAGTTACATCCAGTTCAGGGAAGACAATTTTTAAAGGAATACTAGGAAACCCTGCTCCGGCCCCGACATCACAAAGCCGGATAGGTTTTGTAAAATCAAAATAAAATGCAGCTGTAATGGAATCATAAAAATGCTTTAAATAAACTTCTTCCTCATCAGTAATGGCAGTTAAGTTCATCTTTTCATTCCATTCCACCAAGACCTTATAGTAAGTATCAAATTGTTCCATTTGCTTGTCCGATAACAAGATTCCTCTATCAGCGAGCATAGCTTTAAACTGTTCTTTATTCATCTGCAACTCTTCCTCGCTCTATATTAAAATCGGGCTTTATTTATTCATTGGAAACGCGGGCAATTCGTCCTTGTTCCAAGTAAACAAGAAGAATGGAGACATCAGCAGGATTAACACCTGAAATTCTTGAAGCCTGAGCAATAGATAAAGGTTTAATTTGCTTTAGTTTTTGCCTTGCTTCCGTTGCAAGTCCTGTTATAGCATCATAATCAATGTTTTCAGGAATCTTTTTGCTTTCCATTTTCTTCAGTCGGTCAACCTGTTGAAGTGATTTTTCAATATATCCTTCATACTTGACTTGAATTTCAACCTGTTCCTTCACTTCATCATCGAGATTTAATTCATTGGGCGCAAGCTTCTCAAGAAGTTCATAGTTCATCTCAGGCCGCTTCAGTAAATCGGAGGCACGGATTCCGTCCTTCAGCTCGCTGCCGCCAATGCTTCGAATGAGGCTCTGAACCTCTTCAGAAGGTTTCAGAATGATAGAATAAAGTCTTTTCTTATCCGCTTCAATCTGATCTTTTTTAACAGAATACCTTTCGAATCTTCCTTCTGATATTAAACCGATTTTATGGCCTATTTCAGTAAGCCTTAAATCAGCATTATCATGGCGAAGAAGCAAGCGGTACTCCGCCCTGGAAGTCAGAAGCCGGTAGGGTTCATTAGTTCCTTTTGTTACAAGGTCATCAATTAAAACACCAATATAGGCATCCGAGCGGCTCAAAACGAGTTCCGGTTTATCCAAAGCCCTTAGTCCTGCATTGATTCCGGCCATGATTCCCTGTCCAGCTGCTTCCTCATAACCTGAAGTACCATTAATTTGGCCAGCAGTGTAAAGATTTTTAACCTTTTTAGTTTCAAGTGTGGGCCATAATTGTGTCGGTACAATCGCATCATATTCAATAGCGTAGCCAGATCTCATCATCTGAACATTTTCAAGGCCGGGAATGGTCTTTAAGATCTGCTGCTGGACATCCTCTGGAAGACTTGTTGACAACCCTTGAACATAAACTTCCTGGGTGTTTCTGCCTTCAGGCTCAAGAAAAATTTGATGGCGTGGCTTATCATTGAAACGGACCACTTTATCTTCAATAGAAGGGCAGTACCGTGGACCGGTACCTTTAATCATCCCTGAATACATAGGGGATCTGTGTAAGTTTTGGTCGATTAGCTGATGAGTTGTTTCATTTGTATAAGTCAGCCAGCAGGGAAGCTGGTCTGTTATAAATTTTGTAGTTTCGTAGGAAAAAGCCCTTGGTGTTTCATCCCCTGGCTGGATTTCCGTTTTACTGTAATCAATTGTCTGACTGTTAACTCTTGGAGGTGTTCCTGTTTTGAAACGGACAAGGTCAAAGCCAAGCTCTTCAAGATGATCGGACAATTTTATAGATGGCTGCTGGTTGTTAGGACCACTTGAATATTTTAATTCTCCAAGTATAACTTCTCCACGCAGGTAAGTTCCAGTAGTAATAACAACCGTTTTGGCACGATATACTGCTCCAGTTTTTGTAATAACCCCTTTGCAGACTTCATCTTCGACAATCAGCCGCTCGACCATGCCCTGTACAAGAGTCAGGTTAGGAGCATTTTCAATTGTCTTTTTCATTTCATTCTGATAGGCAAATTTATCAGCCTGTGCTCTCAATGCCCTAACTGCAGGACCTTTACCAGTATTGAGCATTCTCATTTGGATATAAGTTTTATCTATATTTCTTCCCATTTCCCCGCCAAGAGCGTCAATTTCACGGACTACAATCCCTTTGGCAGGTCCCCCGACAGACGGATTACATGGCATAAATGCAATCATATCAAGGTTAATAGTAATCATAACCGTTTTGGCACCAAGCCGGGCAGCAGCCAGTCCAGCTTCACAGCCTGCATGGCCTGCACCAATGACAATTACGTCATAATCTCCTGCTTCGTATGGCATTTTGCTGCCTCCTTTTAAAGAAATAATAATTAGCTATAAAAATGCTTCGCTAAATGGGCACTTTCACCTTTTTATTTTCCTAGGCAAAACTGAGAAAATAATTGGTCAATTAAGCTTTCGTGAACACTTTCTCCAACGATTTCGCCTAGCAATTCCCATGTTCTCGTTAAGTCAATTTGTACTATATCAATTGGAGTTCCAATTTCCACTCCTTCGATAACCTCTTCAATGGTTCCGAGAGCCTGGTTCAGAAGGGCGATATGGCGTGCATTTGAAACATATGTCAAATCGCCGCTTTCAATTGTGCCTTCAAAAAACAGTGAAGAAATAGCCTCTTCCAACTCATCTACACCGCGATCTTCAAGCAGAGAAGTAGAAACAATCTTATGTTCTTTTGCCAATTCTTTTACCCGGTCCATATCTATTTTAGCCGGAAGATCCGTTTTATTTACAATGACAATAACATCAAGCCCTTCAACTGCACGGAAAATGTTTTCATCCTCTTCAGTTAAAGAATCAGAGTAATTTAACACAAGCAGAATCAAGTCTGCTTCCTTTAAAACCTGGCGTGATTTTTCTACACCAATTCTTTCAACGATATCCTCGGTCTCCCGAATTCCGGCTGTATCCACCAGCCTTAACGGAACTCCTCTTACATTTACATATTCCTCGATAACATCTCTCGTTGTACCTGGAATATCAGTCACAATAGCCTTATTTTCATGAACCATGCTATTTAAAAGCGAGGATTTACCGACATTTGGCCGTCCAACAATAACAGTTGATAATCCTTCACGCAAAATTTTACCCTGCTGCGATGTTTGCAAGAGATTCTTTATTTCAGTTTGAACAAGTGATGCTTTTTCAAGCAGCATTTTATGTGTCATTTCTTCTACATCTTCATATTCAGGGTAGTCAATGTTTACCTCTACATGTGCAAGGGTTTCAAGGATTTCCTGTCTAAGCTTTCGGATTAGCCTTGATAAGCGCCCTTCCATTTGCCCAAGTGCTACGTTCATTGCTCTGTCAGTTTTGGCCCTGATTAAATCCATAACTGCCTCAGCCTGCGATAAATCAATCCGTCCATTTAAAAATGCACGTTTTGTAAATTCTCCAGGTTCCGCAAGCCTTGCCCCATTTTTCAAAATAAGCTGGAGCACTCGATTGACGGAAACTAATCCGCCGTGACAGTTTATTTCGACTACATCTTCCTTCGTAAAGGTCTTCGGACCCTTCATAACCGTAACCATTACCTCTTCAACCTTACTGCCATCCTTCGGATCAAAAAGATATCCATAATGAATCGTATGGGAAGGCACTTTTAGCAGCTTTTTACCACCTATACCTTCAAAAATCTTATCTGCAATTTTTATTGCGTCATCCCCGCTCAGGCGAACAATTGCAATTGCCCCTTCTCCCATTGGAGTGGATATTGCTGCAATGGTATCAAATTCCACCATTTTCACCTCTTTTCTAACATTAAATTATCTAGATCTATTTATAGTGCTTTTCTGCACATTTTATTAGGTAAATTCCCCAAAATACTAGAATACCATATCAATTTCGCTTAAAAAAGATAATCCGCTCTTTATCTAAGGAACTTTTGAACATTGCTTTAGTATATTATCCACAGGTTAGTATTTTCACTTCTTCTATTTTAACTTATCCACATGTGAATAACAATGAAGCGAGAAAAGAATAAATAGAGTTGCAACTAGCGGAACTCCTCATTCTAAAAAGAAAAGTCAGCAGGTCCCCGAGCCTTTAGGTACAGAGCAGAGCCCTAGTGCACTTATCAAGCTCAAAAAAAGGAATGCTTTTTCCTCATGAGAAGTAAATCTGACGAAGCCTTTCTGTCTGTCGAATATCTTTTTCTGAATTTATGGATTTAGCCAAAAAAACACCCTGCCTTAGAGACAGGGTGTTGTATTAATCTTTTTAAGGATCAGTAGGATTATCTTACAGGAGATATGACAATGTGCCTGTGTGGCTCAACTCCATCAGAAGTTGTTTTTACCCGCCTGTTCTCCATCAGAGCAGAATGAATAACTTTTCTCTCATATGAAGGCATTGGCTCAAGTGCAACATCTTTGCCCGTTTTGGCTGCTTTTTCTGCCAGGCGCTGTGCCAATTGGGTTAATGTATCATTCCGTCTTTGACGATAGTCCTCAGCATCAAGCAATACTGTCAAATACTGGTCTGAAAAGCGATTAATCACAAGCTGTGTAAGATATTGCAGTGAATTTAATGTTTGTCCCCGTTTACCAATTAGAAGAGCGATTTTTTCCCCTGACATTAAAAAATGAACATGCTTGCCATCGCGTTTTACTTCAATTTGAATAGGCGCACCCATTTTATCAGCAACATTCATTAAGAAATTCCTGGCTTCTTCAACAGGGTCATTTTTAATGGTTACTTTTACAATTGCCGGCTTTGAGCCGAAAATCCCAAATATCCCTTTTTTACCTTCATTAATTACAGATACTTCTGTGCGGTCTTTTGTTGTTTTTAATTGAGCTAAAGCTGATTCTACTGCTTCTTCGACGGTTTGTCCTGTAGCAGTTACCTGTTTCACTTTTTTGCTCCTCCCGCTTTTCCGGTTTCTGGTGTCTTTTTCAGGTCCGGACCTTTAATAAAATATGTCTGAACAATCATGAATAAGTTTCCTACTACCCAGTACAAAGAAAGTGCTGCCGGAAACTTAACTGCAAAGATAATAATCATAATTGGCATCATCCAAAGCATCATAGCCATTTGCGGATTTTGATTTTCTGTGCCGGCCATCATCATTTTTTGCTGTATAAATGTTGTAGCACCGGCTATTAGAGGCAGAATATAGTAAGGATCCGGTGATCCCAGATCAAACCAAAGAAAGTTTTGCTCCGATATTGCCCTTGTTCGGGAAATAGCGTGATAAAAACCGATAAGAATCGGCATCTGTATTACTAATGGAAAGCATCCTGCTAATGGATTGACACCTTGTTTTTGAAACAGCGCCATCGTTTCCTGCTGAAGCTTTTGCTGTGTTTTTTGATCCTTTGAGCTGTATTTTTCTTTCAGCTTGGCCATCTCTGGCTGTAATGACTGCATTGCCTTCGAATTTCTTGTTTGTTTAATCATAAGCGGCAAAAGAAGCAGGCGGATCAAAATAGTAACAACAATAATCGACAACGCATATAGACCCCCAAGAAGGTGGGCAACCTTAGTTATCAGCCAGGATAATGGATAAACAATGTACTCATTCCACAAACCTTTGCTTTCTGGGGTAATCGGCTGCTTTATTTCTGAACATCCTGTTAAAAGCAGAATCAAAGAAACCAAACCGATCAAAAGTAATATTCGTTTCTTCAACCGTATATTCCTCCTATCCATATATATTTGAATAATAATTATTAAAGTTATGTAAAAACCGGCATAGCCAGATTATTTCCTTAGTACTTTCCCTACTTTTAAAACATGAGTAAGGCTTTTCTTTACCTCAGAAAAATCCATCTCTGCGACCGGTTTTCTAGCTATGATGACATAATCATTTTCAGGCATTATCTGATCCATTAATTCTAAAACAGATTGACGGACATACCGCTTAATCTGATTTCTCATTACTGCATTACCGATTTTTTTGCTGACAGAAAGGCCAATCCGAAAATAAGGCTGTCCCTCTTTCTTTAATGCATAGACAATAAATTGCCTGTTAGCAAATGATCGGCCATTTTTGAAAGTATCCTGAAATTCCTGATTCTTTTTTATTCGAAATTCTTTTTTCATGTTTTTTCACCTTTAGTCCAGTTGGTCTTAAATGGAGCGACAATTCTACTATAACCATTTATTTTTAAAAAAAGACCACTGAGACATTCAGTGGTCTAGGCTGATAATACTTTTCTTCCTTTTAGACGACGGCGAGCAAGAACTTTACGTCCGTTTGCTGTGCTCATACGACTACGGAAACCGTGAACTTTGCTGTGTTTACGTTTGTTTGGTTGATATGTTCTTTTCATTATATGACACCTCCCTGAGGAATAGCTGTTAAAGACAGTCTTAATTATTATAAAGACGGACCCCCCGAATTGTCAACTCTTCCTCCGATATTTCCTTTTGATATGTATTATTACTTTTTAAATCATCGGATCTGTTCACCATCTTAATATTAGAAAATCTGCTCTTTAAAAAAGGGATCCGTTAACTTTTACTCCTAATTTTTATAGGTTCTTTTCTAATGGATTACTGCAATTTACTGTGAGCAAAAATAGACTCGCTTTCCGCGGGCAATCCGCGAGCCTCCTCGGTCGCTAACGACCTGTGGGGTCTCGCCTGGCTTGCTTTTCCCGCAGGACGTTGAGATTGCATCGGGAATGGGCACCGCACGAAGAAAATGCGAATGCATTTTCGAGGATCTCGCCTATTTTTACTTTTATAAACAACAAAGTTTTCGAAAAGAGCATTTTTATAAGAAAGCGCAGCACGAAGTAAATGCGAACGCATTTTACCAGAACTGTCCCACATTCCCTAGAATCAACCTATTGATTAAACAGCTTTAAGAATTTCACTTTACTTCGCTCATAACAAAGCTGGATCCGGTCAGCTAAACTTCCTCTTATTTAATTTTTAGCCAGGAGGAAATTTTAATTGAAACCAAAGCATACAATAATGCCTATCCATCCAATTTACCATTTTTAAAAATACACCCATTTTTCTTTAAAAAGAGGCCTGTGGATAAAAAATCGACATTTTTTTTGATATCCACATAGCTTACTGACAAGTTTTTCACAAACCAGCGCCCTGTGGACAATTTTTAAGCACATCCTGTCAAGCTTGTGGATAAACTATCAAAAAGCATTGCAACTCTTAGAAAAATTTGATATTATATTTGTGTTTTCACTCTTAATAACTTTAATCAATTTATTTTTTATCCACAGTTTGTGGATAACTTGTGGACAGGTTATTCCCACCCTTTGTAGAAACTTGTCCACAAGCGGTGGATATTGTCGAAACTCCACAATCTTTCCTTATTATATGTTTTTCCACAAACAACGTTTCGTATATTTATAAATCATGGGTTGTACAGCTTGTATAACCTTTTATTTTAACGAAACAGGACATCGTTCTTTCGCGCAGCAGAATGCCAAAAGACCCAGGTGTTTAAAAATTTAAATAGAAAAGGAGGGAACCAATTGGAAAATATTGCGGATCTTTGGAATGCTGCTCTCAGCAATATCGAGAAAAAGATAAGTAAGCCCAGTTTCGATACTTGGCTTAAATCAACAAAAGCACATTCTCTACAGGGCAATTCGCTCGTCATTACGGCACCGAATGAATTTGCCCGAGATTGGCTGGAAGAGCGCTATTCACAATTGATTTCGGGGATTCTATATGAAATTACCGGCGAGGAACTAACGGTTAAATTCATCATTCCCCAAAACAGGAATGAAGAAGATGACACCTTCCCGATCCCTGTAAAAAAGCCCAAAAAAGATTATGAGCAGACAGAGTTTCCGCAAAGCATGCTCAATCCTAAATACACATTTGATACATTTGTTATAGGATCTGGCAACCGATTTGCCCATGCAGCTTCACTTGCAGTAGCTGAAGCACCTGCAAAGGCCTATAACCCATTGTTTATTTATGGGGGAGTCGGTCTCGGAAAGACCCACCTTATGCATGCAATTGGGCATTATGTACTTGACCATAATCCGCAGGCAAAGGTTGTCTATTTGTCTTCTGAAAAATTCACTAATGAGTTTATAAACTCCATCAGAGACAATAAAGCAATTGAATTCCGCAATAAATATAGAAATGTTGATGTATTGCTTATTGATGATATTCAGTTTTTAGCCGGAAAAGAATCAACACAAGAGGAATTTTTCCATACTTTTAATACTCTTCATGAAGAAAGCAAGCAAATTGTCATTTCCAGCGACCGGCCGCCAAGGGAAATTCCAACATTAGAAGACCGCCTTAGGTCGCGATTTGAATGGGGATTAATAACTGATATTACACCTCCAGATCTTGAAACAAGAATTGCGATTCTGCGAAAAAAAGCAAAAGCAGAAGGCTTGGATATACCAAATGAAGCCATGCTTTATATTGCAAATCAAATTGATACCAATATTCGTGAACTTGAAGGTGCACTTATTCGTGTAGTAGCCTACTCTTCACTTATTAATAAAGATATAAATGCAGATCTTGCGGCAGAGGCGTTAAAAGATATAATTCCTAGCTCAAAGCCTAGGATTATTACCATTCTTGAAATCCAAAAGACTGTGGGCCAGCATTATAATATAAAGCTTGAGGATTTTAAAGCGAAGAAAAGAACAAAATCCGTTGCTTTTCCAAGGCAAATCGCCATGTATTTATCAAGGGAATTAACGGATTATTCACTGCCTAAAATTGGAGAAGAATTTGGCGGACGTGACCATACTACCGTTATCCACGCCCATGAAAAGATTTCTAAGCTGATGCAGGTAGATGCTAACCTTCAAAAGCAAATGAAGGAATTAAATGAATTGTTGAAAGTCTAGCCGATCTGTGCATAACTCGACCTCATATACACACAGTCTGTCCACATGTGGATAGGCTGTGTTTCCTTTGATAATAAGAGTTATCCACATACTAACAGGCCCTACTAGTACTTCTACTTTTTTTTAATAAAAATATTATTATATGACTGCGTCAGATTAAATATGCTAAAACGGAGGATTTTGAGTATGCGATTTATAATCCAGCGTGACCGTCTGGTTCAAAGTGTCCAGGATGTCATGAAAGCTGTAACGAGCAGGACAACTATTCCTATTTTGACAGGTATTAAGATTGTTGCCGATCATGAAGGAGTAACGTTAACAGGCAGTGATTCTGATATTTCAATTGAATCTTTTATTCCTAAAGAGGAAGAAGGAAATGAGATTGTTGAAATTAAACTGCCGGGAGCAATCGTTCTTCAGGCTAAATTTTTCAGTGAAATCGTTAAAAAGCTTCCAACCGATAGTGTAGAAATTGAAGTACAAAATCATTTACAAACCGTTATTCGTTCTGGTAAATCGGAATTTAATTTGAATGGCCTGGATGCGGAAGAATATCCTCACCTTCCACAAATAGAAGAAAATAATAAATTTAGTATTCCAACTGATCTTTTAAAAGCAATGATCAGACAAACTGGTTTTGCAGTGTCCACCTCAGAAACACGCCCTATCTTGACAGGTGTAAACTGGAAAATGGAAAACGGGGAATTAATCTGTATTGCAACAGATAGCCATCGCCTGGCTTTAAGGAAAGCAAGAGTCGAAACAGAAATGAATGATAACTATAATGTGGTTATTCCAGGTAAGAGCTTAAGTGAATTAAGCAAAATTGTGGATGACAGCAATGAACACGTAGATATTGTAATTACTGAAAACCAAATCCTTTTTAAAGCTAAACACCTGCTATTCTTTTCAAGATTACTTGAAGGTAATTATCCTGATACATCAAGACTCATTCCAAACGAGAGCAAAACAGACGTAACAGTAAGGGCGAAAGACTTCCTTCAGGCAATAGATCGTGCATCTCTGCTGGCAAGAGAAGGCAGAAATAATGTAGTCAAACTAGCTACTCTTGAAGATGAAGGACTTGAAATTTCTTCAAATACACCGGAAATTGGAAAGGTTGTTGAGGAAGTACAAAGTCAGGCAACAGAGGGAGAAGAACTGAAAATCTCATTTTCAGCTAAATACATGATGGATGCTTTAAAAGCACTCGAAGGAACAGACATAAAAATCAGTTTTACGGGGGCAATGAGGCCGTTTGTCATTAGGCCTGTGCATGATGAAACAATTCTCCAGTTGATTTTACCGGTAAGAACTTATTAATTTAGTAAAGTTTCGCTTTTAATCTCTGTCCAGCTTAAAGCGGGCACTTACAATTTTTCTTCGGATACACTGAACGAGGTTGCATAAACTACACATGGAGAGGCTGCCAGAAAAAACGCTGGCGGCTTTCTTTCCTTTCCGAAAGACTATTTTTAGCTTTTCTTTGTAGAATTCATTTTTTTTTAGTAAAATAAAGTATTAGAGACCATAACGGAAATGAGTGAGAAAATGCCTTCAAAAATAAAGATTGGGACCGAATATATTACCTTGGGGCAATTCCTTCAAGTAGCAGAGGTAATCCAGACAGGCGGAATGGCTAAGTGGTTTTTAAGTGAATATGAGGTTTTTATTAACGGAGAACAAGACCAAAGAAGAGGGAAAAAGCTTCGGGAAGGTGACCGGATCGAAATTCCAGGACATGGTGTTTTTACTATAACGCGATAGCAAAAGGAAGTTAAAGTATGTACATTGAGCATTTAGCACTGCAAAATTATCGTAATTATGAAGACATTTCACTTGAATTTGAAAATAAAGTTAATGTCATTCTGGGTGAAAATGCTCAAGGGAAAACGAATGTTATGGAATCCATCTATGTTCTTGCCATGGCAAAGTCACATAGAACCTCCAATGATAAAGAACTTATTCGCTGGGACCAGGATTATGCTAAAATAGAAGGCAGGGTCCAAAAACAATATGGAGCGCTGCCTATGCAGCTGATCATTTCCAAAAAAGGCAAGAAGGCAAAATGCAATCATATTGAACAGCAAAGACTCAGCCAGTACATAGGCAATATGAATGTTGTCATGTTTGCTCCAGAGGATCTAAATCTTGTTAAAGGAAGTCCTCAGGTACGCAGGCGATTCATCGATATGGAAATTGGCCAGGTTTCTCCTGTTTATCTTCATGATATGAGCCAATATCAAAAAATACTTCAGCAGCGTAATCATTATTTAAAAATGCTTCAGATAAATAAACAAAGTGACCATACAATGCTTGAAATTTTGACCGAGCAATTTATTCAGGTTGCCGTTAAAATTGTTGCCAAGCGTTTTGAATTCCTGCGTCTTTTGGAAAAATGGGCCCTGCCAATTCATAAAGGCATTTCGAGACAGCTGGAAACGCTGAAAATAGATTATAATCCCTCTGTTGATGTATTAGAAGACCAGGATTTGTCGAAAATGATAGAAAGATTTGAAGAGAGGTTTCATAAGACCAAAAAAAGAGAGATTGAGCGCGGTATGACCATGTTTGGACCTCATCGTGATGATTTGCAGTTCATAGTGAACGGACGAGATGTGCAAACATTTGGTTCACAGGGACAACAAAGGACAACTGCTCTATCAATTAAATTGGCAGAAATTGAATTGATCCATTCGGAAATTCGCGAGTACCCCATTTTGCTCCTCGATGATGTTTTATCTGAATTGGATGATTACCGGCAGTCCCATTTGCTCAATACCATACAAGGAAAAGTCCAAACCTTTGTTACTACCACCAGCGTGGAGGGAATTGACCATCAAACATTGAAGGAAGCATCTACCTATGAGGTAGAATCAGGAACAATCCGGAAAGTTAATTGAGGTGGAATCATGTATATCCATATTGGAGAAGAATATTCCCTCCGTGCAAAAGATATTATTGCTATTTTAGATAAAGATTCAGCCTCCTCTTGCTTTGTAGAAGAATTTTTAAAACAGAGGGAAAAAGAGCTGATAAACCTTTCCAAAAATCCCTATAAATCAATCGTTATTACAGAGGGCAAAGTATTTCTTTCCCCCTTTGCTTCAGGTACGTTGAAGAAAAGATCAACTCAAATGAGTGAGTTTTAAAATAGTATTATAAAATTCAGCGATTATTTAGAGTTACAAGAAAGTGCAGGTGAACGGTATGACTATGGAGAATAAAGCAGTTGAGGAACAAGCTTATGACGAAAACCAGATACAGGTACTTGAAGGATTGGAAGCGGTTCGGAAGCGTCCGGGAATGTATATCGGTTCAACAAGCGGAAGAGGCCTCCATCACCTAGTCTGGGAAATCGTCGATAATAGTATAGATGAAGCCCTTGCAGGATTTTGCGATGAAATCAATGTGATAATAGAAGAGGATAACAGCATAACTGTCATAGATAATGGACGTGGAATCCCAGTTGGTATCCACGAAAAAATGGGACGTCCTGCAGTAGAGGTTATTATGACAGTACTCCATGCCGGAGGTAAATTTGGCGGCGGAGGTTATAAGGTATCCGGAGGACTGCATGGTGTAGGTGCATCAGTTGTTAACGCCCTATCTACTGTGCTGGAAGTCTATGTTCATAGGGATGGACATATTTATTATCAAAAATTCGAGCGCGGAGTGCCCGCTGCGGACCTTAAAATAATTGGTGAAACTGACCACACTGGTACTACTACCCACTTTAAGCCAGATCCAGAGATCTTCACTGAAACTCTTGAATATGAATATGAGACGCTCGCAAACCGTCTGCGTGAGCTTGCATTCCTTAACCGCGGACTTAAGATTACGATTGAAGATAAGCGTGAGGAAAATAAGCGGAATGAGTACCATTACGAAGGCGGGATTAAGTCTTACATTGAACATTTAAATCGAACAAAAGAAGTTGTTCATGATGAGCCTATTTACATTGAGGGCGAGCGTGATGGAATTACCATAGAAGTCGCCCTTCAGTACAATGAGGGCTATACAGGCAATATTTATTCATTTGCCAATAACATCCACACTTATGAAGGCGGAACGCATGAGTTCGGCTTTAAAACTGCCTTAACAAGAGCCATAAATGACTATGCTAGAAAAAACGGAATCTTTAAGGATGCAGATGCCAATCTTTCCGGGGAAGATGTCCGTGAGGGTTTAACTGCAATTGTTTCAGTAAAACACCCCGATCCACAGTTTGAAGGACAAACAAAAACCAAACTGGGAAATTCCGAAGTAAGAACAATAACCGATAGTGTTTTTGCTGATCACTTTGAGAAATTCCTTTTGGAAAATCCAACTGTGGCCAAAAAAGTTGTCGAAAAAGGCCTTATGGCAGCCCGGGCAAGACTGGCAGCTAAAAAGGCACGTGAGCTTACCCGGAGAAAAAGTGCATTAGAGATTTCAAGCCTCCCTGGTAAACTTGCTGACTGTTCTTCCAAAGACCCAGCCATTAGTGAAATATACATTGTTGAGGGTGATTCAGCAGGAGGATCTGCTAAACAGGGACGTGACCGTCATTTCCAGGCCATACTTCCTTTGAGAGGTAAAATCCTCAATGTTGAAAAGGCCCGTCTAGATAAGATTCTATCTAACAATGAAGTTAGAGCCATGATAACCGCAATCGGCACCGGAATTGGTGAGGATTTTGATATCTCCAAAGCTCGGTATCATAAAATTGTCATCATGACGGATGCTGACGTTGACGGAGCACATATTCGGACTTTGATTTTGACTTTCTTTTATCGTTATATGAGACAAATAATTGAAGCTGGCTATATTTATATTGCACAGCCGCCATTATACAAAGTCCAACAGGGAAAACGTATTGAATATGCTTATAATGACCGGGAACTGGATCAAATATTCGCAGAGCTTCCAAGCCAGCCAAAGCCAAATATACAGCGTTATAAAGGTCTTGGTGAAATGAATCCTGACCAATTATGGGAAACAACAATGAATCCAGACACAAGGACTATGCTGCAGGTTAGCCTGGACGATGCAATTGAAGCCGATGAAACCTTTGAAATGCTAATGGGTGATAAGGTTGAACCACGCAGAAACTTTATTGAAGAAAATGCTCAATATGTAAAAAATCTAGATATTTAAAAACCCGAAAGAAGGATATTTGCAGGATAGAGGTGTTTCCGCTATCCTCCTTTTATCTTTTATGACGAAATTTGTTTGCAGTTATATGTGCTTCATAACACCAGTTTCTAAAAAGGAGGTCTTTCTGAAATGGCAGAAACACCGAATTCTCAAGTAAGAGAAATTAATATTAGTCAGGAAATGCGATCATCATTCCTTGATTATGCAATGAGTGTTATTGTATCGCGTGCCCTCCCGGATGTCCGGGACGGATTAAAGCCTGTACATCGCCGTATTTTATACGCTATGCATGACCTTGGAATGCATTCGGACAAACCCTATAAAAAGTCTGCCCGTATCGTTGGAGATGTAATTGGTAAATATCATCCCCACGGTGACTCGGCTGTTTATGAAACAATGGTCCGTATGGCACAGAATTTTAACTATCGTTATCCGCTTGTTGATGGACACGGAAACTTTGGTTCGGTCGACGGTGATTCAGCGGCCGCTATGCGTTATACAGAATCCCGTATGTCCAAGATATCAATGGAATTACTCCGGGATATCAATAAAGACACTATTGACTATCAGGATAACTATGATGGTGAAGAAAGAGAACCAGTAGTCCTTCCAGCTCGCTTTCCGAACCTTCTTGTAAATGGCACTACAGGGATTGCTGTAGGTATGGCTACCAATATTCCTCCTCATCAGCTTGGAGAAGTAATTGATGGTGTTCTTGCTGTCAGCCACGATCCTGAGATTTCTGTTCAAGAATTGATGGATATCATTCCAGGTCCTGATTTTCCAACTGGGGGATTAATTCTTGGGCGCAGCGGAATCCGCAAGGCATATGAGACTGGACGCGGTTCCATTACGATTAGAGCAAAAGTGGAAATTGAGCAGAGATCGAATGGCAAAGAGACCATTATTGTTAATGAAATCCCTTATCAGGTTAATAAAGCTCGCCTTATTGAAAAAATTGCGGAATTAGCACGTGACAAGAAAATTGATGGCATAACTGATTTGCGTGATGAATCCGACCGCAGAGGAATGCGGATTGTAATGGAAGTGCGTAGGGATGCGAATGCCAATGTGATTCTTAATAATCTGTATAAACATACAGCACTTCAGACAACATTCGGAATCAATACTCTAGCCCTTGTTGGTGGGCAGCCAAAGGTATTAAATATAAAGCAGTGTCTTGTATATTACCTTGAGCATCAAAAAGTGGTTATTCGCAGAAGAACAGAGTTCGAGTTAAGAAAAGCAGAAGCAAGAGCACATATTCTCGAAGGCTTGCGAATTGCTTTGGATCACTTAGATGAAGTAATCAATTTAATCAGAAGCTCGCAAACAGCTGAAATTGCCCGCGAGGGATTAATGACAAACTTCAGCTTATCTGAAAAGCAGGCACAGGCTATTCTGGATATGCGTCTCCAGCGTTTAACGGGTTTGGAAAGAGAAAAGATTGAAGATGAGTACCAAAGCCTGGTTAATCTTATTGCTGAACTTAAAGCAATTTTAGCTGACGATGAGAAAGTCCTTGAAATTATTCGTGAAGAACTGACTGAAATCAAGGAGCGTTTCAATGACAAGCGCCGCACTGAGATCGTTACTGCGGGCCTTGAAAACATTGAAGATGAAGATTTAATCCCGCGTGAAAACGTAGTAATTACCCTTACTCATAATGGCTATGTTAAACGTCTTCCTGTTTCAACCTACAGGGCTCAGAAGCGTGGAGGCCGAGGAATTCAGGGGATGGGAACTAATGACGATGATTTTGTTGAACACCTAATCACTACATCAACCCATGATACAATTCTATTCTTTACGAATAAAGGTAAGGTTTACCGTTCGAAGGGTTACGAAATTCCTGAATTTAATAGGACAGCGAAAGGAATTCCAATTATTAATCTTCTTGGTATTGAAAAAGGAGAATGGGTCAACGCTATTATCCCGGTTGAAGAATTCGTTGATAACTGGTTCCTATTCTTTACCACTAAAGAGGGAATTTCAAAACGATCTCCACTTACATCCTTTGCTAACATCAGAAATAATGGCTTGATTGCCCTGAATCTCCGTGAAGGTGATGAGCTTATTTCTGTTCGTCTAACAGATGGCAGCAAAGAAATTATTATTGGAACGAAAAAAGGAATGCTGATTCGCTTCCCTGAAACAGATGTCCGTACAATGGGAAGAACAGCTACCGGAGTAAAAGGAATCACCCTTGGAAGTGATGATGAAGTCGTTGGCATGGAGGTTCTGGAGGAAAACAGTGAAATTCTTATCGTTACAAAGAATGGTTATGGTAAACGAACTCCTGCTGCGGAATATCGGATCCAGGGCCGTGGCGGTAAAGGTATCAAAACAGCTAATGTAACGGACAAGAACGGAGACCTCGTATCCATGAAGGCAGTAACTGGTGAAGAGGATCTCATGCTGATTACAACAGCAGGAGTACTCATCCGTATGGGCGTTGATGGCATTTCTACAATGGGAAGAAGCACCATTGGCGTTAAACTCATAAGCATAAGAGAAAATGAAAATGAGTTTGTTGCGACTGTTGCTAAGGTAGAAAAAGAAGAAGAGAAGGCAGATGATTCTGAGGAATCAGATGAAATAGAAGGCAGTGAACAGCAGCAATTAGATGAAACTGTTTCAGAGGGATCTGAAGATCTCGAAAGCAGTAAGCCCGACACAGATTCTGAGTCAGAAAGCGAATAATATAAAAAAATTTTAAGAGGAGCACCTATGGTGTTCCTCTTTTTGGTAAAATATAAATTATTCCAGAAATTAATGAATTATCGGGGTGGCTTCGGTGCGCGTAGGTATAAAAGAACTTCAAGAGGGCTGTATTTTATCTGAGGATATTTTTTGCAACACAAATCGTCCTATTATCCCTAAGAAAACTGTTTTGGATAATAGTCGGATAGAAGTATTAAAAGCATTCCTTATACAAAACGTTGATGTAGAAAAGACTCTTATATCAGGTATGCCCTTTATTCCATTACATGTAATCGAAGAGCAGCCGAAGACTGAAAAACAAACTAACACCTATAGCTTCCATGATTTATTTCTACAATCTGTTCTCCTTTTTAAAAAGGAATTTCAATCTTGGCAGTCTGGCTTGAATATAGATATCGGAAAGGTAAGAGCTTTGTTATTGCCTTTATTGGATAAAATGGACAGCAATCCGTCGGAGATCTTTAGCCTTTATCATTTTTCTACAAAGGAGGACTATCTCTTTCACCATTCCGTTGCAGTAGCCATTATTTCCGGATATATCGGGCAGCGTTTAGGATACCAGAAGGGTGACATAGTTCAAGTGGTAATGGCTGGCTGCCTTGCTGATTGTGGGATGGCAAAAATTAAACCGGGAATTATAAATAAGAAATCTTCTCTTACCCAATATGAGTATGAGGAAGTAAAGAAGCATCCAATATATAGTTATCGAATGGTGGAAAGTGTCCAAGTCCTTAGGAAAGAAACAAAAGCTTCGATACTGATGCACCATGAGCGCCTTGATAGAAGCGGGTACCCATTCGGGGAAGCAGATGCCAAAATACCTGAATATGCCAAAATAATTGCTGTTGCTGATGTTTTCCATGCTATGACTTCAGAGCGCCTGTATAGGAGCAAGCAATCGCCTTTTAAGGTTCTTGAGATGATTCTTGAAGATAACTTTGGCCAGTTTGATATAAGTATTCTGAAGGAGCTTCAGGCAGGTATTCTTAATTTCTCTGCCGGAAGCCAGGTGCGATTGTCTGATGGCAGAGAAGCTGAAATCCTCTTTATTGATATGAAACAGCCGACAAGGCCAATTGTTCGGATCATAGAAACTGATGAATTATATCCTCTAGACCGAAATCGGCGAATCTTTATAGAGGAAATTCTTTAAACCTGGGAGCCAGATTCAATATCTGCTCCTATTTTTTTTACTAGCTTGATAAATAAATAAATGGCTGGTATAATCACTAGAGTCAGATTGTTGCCAAGCAGTATGAAATTAAATCAATAAATAACTGTTGACATCAAATTTGATAAATGTTATATTATTAAAGTCGCTTCGGGGCGACGGTGAGAAATTGATCTTTGAAAACTAAACAAACAAAGCGTGAACAAACAAACAATAACATGATGAATTCATTCATCAGCCAACGTAACTTTATGAGCTAAAACTCATACTCTTTATCGGAGAGTTTGATCCTGGCTCAGGACGAACG
>NZ_JBYTCJ010000041.1:0-35561 GCF_058790155.1 Neobacillus sp. FW104-15D2 | reverse complement strand
TTCCAGGTTTTTGGAAGTTGGCGATAAGTACCCGTTTTTTTTAAAAGCTAAACATTTAAGAACCTAAGCAGTTACAAAATTAAATTAATAGGATGGGAGAAAAAAATGGGGATTTTTAAAAATAAATTATTTAGAAAACTATTTTTTGCTTCTTTTACCTCACAAATGGGATCGACAATCGGTAATATGGCTTTTGCTTTTTATTTACTCGACCACTTTAGTAAACAGCCTTATTTCGCCACTTTAGCAGAATTAATGTATTCCCTGCCAATTGTTTTGGTGTTTTTTTTGGTTGGTGTTGCAGCAGACCGATTCGACAGAAAAAAAATAGCAGAAAATTCCGATTGGATTAGGGTTATTTTAACCGCTGCATTATTTGCTTTTATTCATTTTCATCTTTTAATTCTTGTATTTGCAGTTTTATTTATCCGAAGTGCGGTATCTAAGTTTTTTGCCCCTGCAGAAATGAGTATTCTCCAGGGAGTCCTTGATAAAGACCAATACATGCAGGCATCAGGGTTAAACCAGACTGTAATGGGTCTTTTTATGCTATTTGGTGTAGGACTTGGTGCGCTTTCCTACCATTATTTTGGAGTATCCGGCTCCATTATTATTGATGGGATAAGTTTCGTGGTTTCTGCCATTCTAATTCGCAGCTGCCATATTTCTCAGGATGTAAGACTTCCAAATGGGAAAACAAAAGTTAAGGAACTTAATATCAAGTTGGTCCTTACTGATTTCAAGGCTGGCCTGGAGTACATCTTAAAGAATAAACTTCTCCTTACCATTATTTCTGGATTTCTGATATTTGGATTAATTAACGGAGGTTTTTCGGTTCTTCCGCTTTTTACAATGAAATATAAGCTCGCACCTGAGCATTATAAACAGTTTGCGGCCTATTTCAGTATTTTTCTTGGAATTGGTTTTATCATTGGAAGTTCTATTGGCAGTGCCTTAGTTGAAAAGTTTAAAGCCTATCGGGTTCTAATAAGTGGCGTTCTTCTAACCGGCGGAATGTGCATTCTTGCCGGTGCTATGACAAATGTCTGGTGGTTTTATGCTGTTATATTAGCCATGGGAATTATCCTTGCTCCAGTTAATGTCGCCTTATCCGGCTGGATGAATGAACTAGTGGATCCAAAATTTATGGGTCGGGTTTCAGGCTGGCTTGATCCGCTAATGATGACCTCCCATTCTGCTGCACTTGCCATTATTGCAGTGATTTTCCCAGCTCTTATTAAAGTAGATTCTATTTATAATGCCATAGGAATTCTGATGCTGATTGTAGGAACGTATTATCTTATCATTCTCCCCCGTCTAGTCAGAAAAGAGAAGAAAGTACAAATAAAATTTGAAATGTAAGGATTTTTGCGGAGAACTGACCAGTGCGTTTGTCTCCGCATTTTTATTTATGCCATAATTGTATTAAAATGCTTAGGTGGAGGTGAAAATCATGGAACTAAGGCATTTACGGTATTTCCTGGAGGTAGGAAAGCAAAAAAGTGTCACGAGGGCAGCTGAAACGCTTCATATCTCACAGCCTGCTCTAAGTAAAATGATAAGGTCGCTAGAGGATGAAATAGGAATACCTCTAATGATTAGAAGCAATAAGCAAAATGAAATTACGGATGCAGGAAATGTAGTTATAGAATATGCTCAGAAGATGACTTCATTAATGGATGAGATGAATTCGACCCTGAATGATTTGACCCACTTAAAACGTGGCAAAATACATATCGGACTCCCTCCTATTATTGGAAGTCTTTTTTTTCCCAAGGTGATGGCCAAATTTCATCGTGATTACCCTAATATTGAAATTAAAATTACAGAATATGGCGGAGCGAGGGTTGTTAAAAGCGTAGAGGAAGGAGAATTTGAACTTGGAGTTGCTGTATTACCAATTGATGAGAAAGAACTAAATGTCTTTCCTTTTCTTGCTGAGGAAATGAGGCTGCTTGTTCCTTATAGTCACCGATATGCCAACAGGGAATCTGTTGAATTAAAGGAATTAGTGGATGAAGAGTTTATTTTTTACCATGAAGAATTTTCACTTCATGATATCATGAGGAAAAAATTCATAAATGAGGGCTTTGAACCAAAAATTTTGTTTAAAACCTCCCAATGGGATTTTATGACTGAAATGGTTGCCGCCCAAATGGGAGTTACTATTTTACCTGAATCGATTTGTGAACGAGCCTCACACAAAGATCTTAAACAGATTCATCTAAATCCACCTGTTATGTGGGAATTAGCTGTTATTACTCGAAAAGATCGTTACCTTTCATATGCTGGACGAAAATTAATTAATTTTATTCTCACAAAAATCGAATCCTAAATCATTTACAGTGGATCTATCATAACCTTAAGTTATGAAAATCATTCTTAATATGTATTTTACGAATATCTTTTTTCGTCGTAATATTATCTTCTAGCTAAAGTGTTTTAGAGAGAGGCTGTTACAATTGAAAAAAATTCTAATGATTATTATACAAATTTCATTCATTCATATTTTCTTATTCATTGGTTATGGAGTAAAACATGTATTGCCTATTCCTATTCCTGCTTCTATGATAGGCCTGATCTTTTTGTTCCTTGGGCTTAAATTGAAAATCGTTAAACTTGAGTGGGTGGAACAAGGCGGGAATTGGCTTTTGGCGGAATTACTTCTATTTTTTATTCCATCTGCCGTTGGAATTGTAAATTATCATGAAATCTTCAGCATGCAGGGAGCAGAAACTGTTCTACTGATTGCTTTCAGTACAGTTATTGTTATAGGGGTAACTGCATATGCAGCCGAAAAAATATTAAGTCGAAAGAGAAGTAATGCGTAATGAAAATGATCTTGTATACATTAATAACCTATATCATTTACAGAGTGTCTAAAAAAGCCTATACTAAATGGCCTTTTCCTTTGTTTCATCCATTGATTATGGCACCGGCTGGATTAATTCTACTTATAAGCATGGTCCATGTCTCTGCAAATCAGTACCTTGATTCCTCTCGATTACTGACCCATCTGCTTGGACCTGCTACAGTTGCGTTTGCGATTCCAATTTACAAGCACTATTCTATGGTTAAAAAGTATATCGGTACTATTTTAGTCAGCATTACGGCAGGAAGCCTGGCAGCTATTTTTTCTTCTTTTGGATTATCTGAATTGATTCACTTAAATAGCGATTTTGTAATTAGCATTCTTCCTCGTTCGATTACTACACCTATTGCTATTGAAGTTTCAAAAGAAATTGGTGGACTGCCAGCTTTAACTACTGTCTTTGTTATTTTAACGGGAGTAATTGGCGGAGCTTTTGGTCCGCTGGTAATTAAAGGGCTTTCTATAAAAACTCCTATTGCTAAAGGATTGGCTTTAGGGACAGCTGCTCACGGCGCGGGAACTAGCAAAGCGCTTGAGTATGGAGAACAGGAAGGCACCTTCTCGACTCTGGCTATGATTTTTGCTGCATGGATTACCTTGGTTTTTGCCTTTTCACTCATTCCGATGTTAATGACTTCTATTCATTAAGAAATCGCCTGGCCAAATTCGGCAGGCGATTTTTTTGCAGCTATGTTTTAAATTCTTGAAGCCTCTTTCCTGGTAACTTCATCGATTTTATGTATGAACATCTGAAACACTCTTCGCTTTTCTTCCAGGTCCTTTATGTATTCCTTTAGCTGGTTATATTGTTCTTCAAAGGGTCTATGGTACCTCTCCCGAATACTTTCTATAATTTCATCATTAACAGTTGATTGAATAACCTGCTTTGTTATACCGTATTTATAGGAATAAACCTTGAGTTCCTGGGCAACTTCTTCATAATCAAGCCCAATTTGATCAAGGACCTGTGTAATATCTTCCTTCCACTCATCAAGCGATTTTTGCAAGTATGACTTAACCTCTGTTTCTTCCATAAAAACACCTGCTTTCTGCATTTTATTTAATTATAGTAAGGTTTGTTTACAGATACGTGTCCAGATAGTTACAAACCCTTTTCACTTCTATAACAAAGGCAAGTCTCATTGTTTTTTTGTGACAACTTGTCTCTCCATAAAGAATTTAAGAGAATATTTTCAGAGAGAGTCCGCACCCTTTACGCGGACGAACAGTCAACCTTCTTGCTCTGGAGTCTTGCTAGTCTGTTTTTCCGCACCGACATTGAACAAGCACTTTTGGTAAGACCGCAGAAGAAAATGCGTGTGTTAAAACCTTTTAACAGCACTAAAGATAAAAGCGCCTTTCCTTTTCGGGAAAGACGCTTTTTAGATTAATTATTTGAAATGGGCTTTGAAAGCTTTGACTTTTCGGCTTGATGAAGAACGAGAGCTCCTAATCCCTGAATGATGGTTTTAAAAATTACCTGTCCAAGAATTGCTGCTGGTACTGCTTCCCATGGAAGAAAATTAGCCCCTAAAGGACTTAATCCGATAATCACGAAAATGATGGAATCGAGCAAACCACCTGCGAGACCACTATAAAATACTCTCCAGCTCATAGGAAGATTTAAACGGCTATAAATCTCTGTATCTGAGGTTTCTGAAACAAGAAATGATAAAGCTGATGCTGCAACAATTAGTAAAGTATCTCCCAGATATGATGATACGGCCGCAGATAAGACAAGTGCTGTTCCAATAAATAAATAAGTTTTCGCACGTCCGTATTTATTTTGAACCAAGTCGCGCAAAATGAATGTTGCCCCAACAAGCAAGGTTCCCATAGGAACAATAAAGATTCCCAGATGTATTGGTGCAAATGCAGCCGTTATAACGTTTGCTGTTACTATGCTAATCAAATAAAGAAAAATTCTCATCCTGTAACCTCCGAATATATGAAATGAGGAAATTCGGTTCGGCACTCCCAAAAAATAAAAACAGAACTACAAAGAAGTCCTGTTTCCCATAGTTTTTTTGAGAGGGTAGCTAGAACCTCTACCGCGTTAGCGGATATTATTAAATTCCTAAACCACTATACCATAACATTTTCGAACTTCCAAGAACAAAAGTTAAATCCTCCAAAGAGGATAAAGCAGAACATATTAAAGGGCATGAGAGCAATAGCGGCTGAATCCCTAATACAATTCCTTTTACAAGATTCTTACTTTCATACCTTTTCTTAATTTCAATTGGGTCCAGCTTGCGATTTTGAAAATAAAGAGCTATGTTAACCACAATAATGAGTGGCAGCATCGCAGATAAATAATAATCTAGGTCAGATAACTGTTTTTGAAAATCTTTCATATTCCTGCAGAGGCTTTTAACTTTTTAGGAATCAAGATTTTAAAAAGATTAACTCCCCTGGATTAGCCATATAACAGAGCGAAAAGGAAAAAGTAGTCCAAGGGAATTCCTGCCTTTAAAGTTAAGTAAAAAACACCCATTATTAAGCTAAAAAGGGTGTAGACTGGGAAAAACAAAAGCGTAAGAGGACTTTGTTCCGATTAATTATGCCAGTAATCTTTTTATTTAATTTTCTTCCTGTTTCGCAAAAAGCCATTTCAAAACTAAAAATTGATATCTTCTTAAATTCTTAAGATTTGCAGGATTCATATAAATTCACCCTCATTTTTCTTCAAGAGGTCCTTCCAATTCACTTGGATCGAGGAAAAAAACATCTTGCAGGCCTTCCTCTCCTCCGGTTCCAAACCCACTTCCGTCTGAATTATTAAAGATTCCTGTTTTTCCATTATTGGCAAAACCCAACCAGCCAAATTGATACATGGGCATCTCTTCATTAAAAAAACTTAGTTTATTCATCTGTTTGATTTTAATTTCATCTCTAATATAGGCTGTCATGTTCATCGGCAGCTTCATAACTCCTGAGCTGTACTGTTCAATTGGAAGATTAGTTTTAAGTTGTACACCTGGTGTATAGGTGTCCATTTCATCTGATACTAAAAAGTTCCGCTTTGATATTAAGTAAAAATCGACTTTTTTATACTGGTTTCCGGGACCAAAGTTCCAGATAACATAATAGAAATCCTCATCGGACGGATTTACTTTCCATACTTTCGGAATCCCCATAGTATCAGCAGAAACTATACTCCATTTTACTGTATCCCACTTCCAGAAACTCGTCCCGTTGGCATTATCACGTGAAGAAAAAAAGACAACAGCATGCTGCTTATCCAGAAATTGAATTTGTTTAATTTTAATTCCGCCATTTTCCTGGAATACCTCTTCTAATTTTTTACTGAGGACTTTCTTATTCGGGAAATCTAATGGTTCTTTTATAAAAAAGATATAGGCAGACACGGCCAGGAGAATGATACCGATGCAAATAAGGCTATATTGAGTTTTTTTAGTCATGGAGCTCCTCCTTTAAAATGGAGCTGTCGAGACGAAAATAGTGCTGGCCTTTTAAAGTCGAAATAAGAAGACCCTTTCCATTCCTCTCAATAAAAATTCTAACCTCTTCTCCTCCTGTTTTTGGTTTGGTATTGGTTAAATAATAAGGAAATCGTTCAGCAGATCTATTCTCTCTTATAGCAGTATCATAATACCAGTCCATGCTCATAGCCTTTTTTTCTCGCGCTTTCTCAATTTGGTTTAATAATGAAATACGGTTAAGTTCTGCGGGGCTGGCAGAAGGATGGGATGCGAATACTCGAGCATTACTGGCATTACCAATATAGGTTGATAATTTATTTTCCGGATAAAAGTAATGAGATAATGGTATGACAATTAAATGACAAAGGATAAGGATAAAGTTCAGTATATACCCAAGCCAGGCAAACTTTCGATATTGCTGCCAACGCTCGTTATTGCGATTCCCCCTAAGATAAAAGTATAAGAACCAAACACCAAGAGGCAGAACCGGGATTTTGACTGAAATAACAGCAGTATTAATCGTAAAAGAAAAGACAACTATCCCAACTAATGTCGCTGCTAAAGTTTTTTTAAAACCCAGTTTTACTTTTTGGTTTATAAATAAATATGTAAACATGGCGATTGATACTATAATACCCAGCAGGCTTGCAATAGTAGTTGGCAGGTTATTAAAAATATGATAATCAAGGGATATATCCATTACTCCCTCCTCTTTTTCCATTTTATGTATGATATTTTCTATTTCGTTTATCATTTATCCTTTATTGAAGATGAAAGAAGTTTTAAACTGACAAATATAGGCTTGAGAATGAAAGAGATATTGGGATGTTTGACATCAAATGGATATTAATATGAAGAAGGAAAAGCAACACAAGTGATCTTTTGAGGTCCTTTTTTTATGTGTTTTAACAACATTTTTCATTTTAGCCATCTATTTATCCCTATAAATTTATATTCAGGTAAATATGTTCTGCATTCTCAGTTTTTTAATTTGCTTAGGGCATATTGGAAATTTATCGAAAAAACAATAAACCAAAAGTCTTTTTAGGGAGGCACAAACCAGGCTCGCGGATGTTGAATCAATGCTTTATAAAAGAAGACCAACTTATTCAATCATTGGCAGGTTAAATCAGGAAAGCGAAAGTGTAACCGTAGAATTAAGGAATTTTAAAAAGACTTGGCTTGAACTGATAAAAACTGTCAGATAAAAAATGTAATTAATCCCCTTCTTGTCGATCATGTGGTTCGAGAAGCTGAGCACTTCCTATTTATGATAAGTGTTCTTGAAAACGAAAGCAGTCTGAAGCTATGGGAAGTTAAATAAAAAAGCGAAAACCTTTAAAACGGTTTTCGCTTTTTGTTATTCTTCTTTTTTATTTATACGGGCAAATATAACAAGACTAATCGTTATAATCGTAAAGGCTGTAAAAGCCATTAATGGGATCGTGATAAATCCCAGCAGATTAAGATAATCCTTTGCACAAGGTACCCCCGAAGTACACATTTCAAATTGCTGAAGATATGGTATCTTTTGCAACAGGAAATGATATCCGGACATCAGCATACCTATCACAGAAAGCGGCAAGGCATACCGATGTATTTTTTTGTCATGATAGTAAAAGCCAATTCCCAGCAGGATTGCCAATGGATACATAAAAATACGCTGGTACCAGCAAAGTGTGCAAGGGATAAAATGCATGACTTCACTTAAATATAAGCTTCCTAATGTAGCGATAATCGCTGCAATCCAGGCTAGTAATAAACTTTTATTCATTCTTCTTAGCCGCCTTGTCCACCATTTCGGCCAGATCATCGATCGTTTGCCCGTCAAATAGCTTTCCATCCACAAAGATGGTCGGAGTGCCTGTCACATGTAATTTGGCAGCATAATTCATATCTTTCTTGAAGGGAGAGTCTCCCTCATTATTCTTAAATGCATTTACAACCTTTTGAGTATCTGACTCAGAAGCAATCTCTTTCAATGTTGACGTTAAAAATGCTTCATTATAAATGTCCATTTTTTCATATTTGCTCTCTGCTGGCTGCTTTTTGTATAAAAGCTCGTGGAATTTCCAAAAAGTTTTATTTCCAAGTTCTTTATATACTACCTCTGCAAATTTGGCAGATCGAGTGGAATCAGTATTAATAAAAGCATCATTCATAAAATAAAGTTTTGCTTTACCAGTATCAATAAGTTCTTTTTGAATGACAGGAATAACATTCTCACCGAAGTTTTTGCAGTTAGGGCATTTATAATCTCCGAATTCAATAATCGATACAGGAGCAGATGCTTTCCCCAAAAACGGCTGATTACTGTAATCTATAGAATCTTTTGATGTAGAAGTAGATTTTGAGTGATTCGCCAAAAAAATGAATCCTAAAATACATACTGCGATTAACCCAATGATCCAAAAAATAAATTTGGAGGAATTTCCAGACGCAGTGTTTGGTTTAATCTTTGCCATAATCATAACACCTCAATTATATTAAAAAACAGCTAATCTATCTTTACTTATCGTAAGTAAGTATATCGGTGCACTATTTTTACGTCAAGTATCGGGGAGCGTTAAAACTTCTGTTTTTGGCACTGCTGGCCACTTATACCAAATAAGAAAATCTTCCTTTTAAAGGAGAAATACCACTATATTTGCGGTACCTCCTTTAAAATCTATAGCTGTTTTTCAAACAGAATATTCCGGTTATTCCATTTGGTAATTTGCCAAAGAAAGAGAATGCAAACTATGAGAAGGCCAATTCCAATAAGAAAGACAGCCAGAGGCTGCAGGATAAGGAAACCGGAGGCCTGGCTGATAATTAACAGAATGATAGGCAGAATAATAACACCCCCAAATTGCTGTGCTGCCTGAAAGCTTTGAACCTTTGCTGATACCATCACACTGAATAATATCGTTAATAAGGAAATAATGGGTGAAAGCCAGAAAATGAGCAAAAACCAATTTGTATTGGGTAAAAGCAATTTTTCAAACATAGAATAGGTCAACGCGTCAGCTACAATCGCAAATATAATAAAGCTTCCTGCCGTGAGAGCCATAACAGGAATAAAAGCAGCAAGAACCTTTCCGATAAATAAATCCTTCACAGTGATTGGAGCAAATAACAGACTTTCAAGGGTTCTCCTTTCTTTTTCCCCAACAAAGCTATTGGTTGCTATCATCATGGAATTTAAACAAGGAACCATAAGAAAAAGCGAGCCAAGAAAGAAGTTTATACTAACAAATATAATTTGATGGTTAATAGATGGCAGTATTTTAATGGAATGCTTCAACTCACCATTTGGAAGGTTTTTTAAAATCTTATAAAGTATAGCAGATAAGTCCTGGTCGGCTACAACCATGTACTTAGCAGCAAGTATGAGCCCCACAGGTAATAATATGCAAAATAATAAAGGAGTCACAATAAAACCAATCCATACCTGACTGTAGCTTGTTATGCCCCTTATATCCTTTTGGGCTATGGCCCAAATAGCTTGTTTATTCATTGCTTTCACCCCGTATCTTAAAATAGAGCGATTCAAGATCCCTATCTTGAATGTGTACATCATGTATCCAGCTTTCCTCTGCTATTTTTTTCAGAAGAGGAGAAATTTCCCCTTTATTTGATAGTTTAAACTCATAACCTTTTACTCCTAGGTTTTTAACCTGCAACCCATTCCATATATCAGATGTGATATTTAGCCCCGTCTCAACTCGCAGTGTTACTTGATTAATATATTTTTCTTCCAATTCCTGCTTTGTTCCTGATTCCAGAATGCTTCCATTTTCGAGAAACATAAAAGAATGGCAAACATCTTCCAGCTGGTGAAGAATATGGGAGCATAAGAATATAGTTGTTCCTTCCTCATAGTTAAGTCTCATGACATAATCGTAAACTAGCCGGATGCCTTCAGGGTCCAGACCGTTGGTTGGCTCATCAAGGAATAGAATCTGAGGGCGGTGCAATAATGCCTTAATCATTCCCATCCGTTTTTTCATTCCTGTACTGTAAAGCCCGACTTTCTTTTTCTGGTGCTCTGCAAGTTCAAATTCTTCTAATAACGTCTGTATCCTTTTTTTCTCATATGTACCATAGATCTTAGCGAAAAACTCCAAGTTTTCTACACCGGACATTTCAAAATACATTCCAGCTCCATCGGTAAGAATTCCGCACATCTTCCTAATTTCATGTCCATTTACTCCAGGATTCCAGCCTCCAATTTCCATTGATCCTCCGTCTGCAATTATCACGCCATTTAGCAAGCGTATAATTGTTGTTTTCCCGGCACCGTTTGGTCCCAGTAAACCAACAACTTTTCCTTTATCAACTTTAAAAGATACCTCTTTAAGTACCTTATGTGCCCCGAAGTTTTTTGAAACTTTGTCTGCTTTTATAAAAGCATTCATGTATGCTTTCTCCTCCCAAATAGTAGATCTTTTTCTCTTTAATACATTTAAGACGAGTTAAAAAGGAAAAACGTTCAAAAAAATTTTCTTACTAAGAAAAAAGGCGAATCTTACCGATCAGCTTAGAAAACACAGCTTTCGACAGCGTTTTTATCACCTGCTAAGCAATTGCTATCTAATTGCTAGCACTTTAATATGTTTGAAGTATCAATTATGTAACTTTTAGCTAAATACCTTTTGATTAATGATGTTTAATGTCGTTGTATGGTTTAATTCCTGCGCTCTTAATATGTAATTCGCTAGGAGTCAGGTTCCTCTGACAGGGGGAGGATGTTATGAAAATCTTTAATCTAAAATAGTAACGACTTTGGAGTCTTACCTATTTTTCTCACAGTTTCTTCAAATTGCAACAAACTCTTAGAAAAGAGCAAAAAAAAAAACAGCTTTCCTGTTTAAAGGAGAGCTGTTTTCATACGAGCTTCAAATTCAGTTAACCGGCTTTTTAAAAGATCCAATTTAGTGGATTATATTTTCTCTCTTGTCTGCAGCTTTCGCATACATGAAGAACTATTTGCTGTATTTCTTCCTGATCTCTGTTTTCTTCTTCTTCTTTAAATCCACATACTTCACAAATTCGCATGAGAGTCACCCTTTACTTTTGTTCTGTTATGGTAAAACCTGCATCTATTACTGCCTGGGCAAAATCCTGTGCTGAAGCCATTTTCTTATTATATTTAAAAGACGCTTCTGCACGATCCACGCTTACCTCTGCATCGGATACTCCCCAGACATGATTTAATGCATCCAAAATCTTCTCGGCGTCCTGTTCACTTAGTTTACTATTCACCTTCAAAACACCGGATTCCATGGTTTGTCATCCTTTCTTTCCATCGGATAGGCTGCATCACTGATGAAGGATGCAGCTAAAAAATATTATGATTAATTTTCTCTTCTGTTCCGCAGAAATACTTCACCCATTCCTTGCATAAAGGACATCATGGTTGTCATTGCCGCTCTGATTTCAGGTGTCCAGAAACGAAGACGTAAACGCCATACGCTTTGTTTTTCGCCTTTTTCTCCTGTTCTGGACATCTCCTTCATGCCATGGCTGAGCCCTTCCATAATGGTATTGAGCTGAGCTGGCTGAATGGACCCGAGAAATGTGAATGCTCCCATCGCATTTTTTATCACATTATGCATAGTGGGCTGGTTTATTTGCTGCATGGCAATTACTCCTATATCTTCGCCCTTCTCAATAAATGCATTTGCAGCCTGAAATACCTTTAAGTCATCAAGTCTTTTTACAAGAGTAATTAAATTGAGAACAGCGTCCTTATTATCAGTTAAAGCCTTCATTATTTCTTCTTGCGCCCGGGCTTGTTCCTCTTCAGGGTTTACCTGGTATCTGCTAATTTGCGTAATTGCCCTCGCCATGTTGATCCCCCTTTATTTCATACATTTGCTCAATCGGTGTAAAGTCCTCACGCTTCCATTTCTCTTCTACTTTTACACTGATTTGCGGTACACGGTTGCCAAACCGGTGGTTATGTCTAGGCAATGGCGGTTCTCCTGTAGTTTCGAGAACTTCCATTTTCACTCCCATTTCTTTGTAAGCCGGAGTATGGGTGATGATGTCATGATAACTGCTAGTTAAACGGTTTACAGCTGCCAGCTCATCACGGGTATTCATAGGCAGATATAATTCATTCCCGCTAACCCGGTCTGTGACCATTACCCGGATTTCAACATGGCCATATGGTGAAGTCAACCTAACCAATGCACCATCCTCCAGGTTTCTTTCTTTGGCTAGCTCCAATGAAACCTCAAGCCATGGATGTGGTACTTTATGGGTCAATCCTTCATTACGGTAGGTTAAGTTACCCTCATGGAAGTGTTCCAGCAAACGTCCATTATTCAAATGTAGATCGTACTCCTCTCCCGGATCAAATGGCGGTGTCCAATCAACCGGTACAAGTCTTGCTTTTCCATCTGGGAATGGAAATCTTTCCTGGTAAAGAAGCGGTGTATCTTTGCCTTCAGGAGAAACCGGCCATACTAGTGATTGCCAGCCTTCAAGGCGGTCATAGCTGACACCTGAGAAGAGTGTTGCCAGACTGGCTGCCTCATCCATAATTTCAGATGGATGCTTGTAATTCCAATTTGCTCCCATTAAATTGGCAATCTCCTGGAAAATCATCCAATCCGGTTTAGACTCACCCAGTGTTTCAAAAACCTTATAGAAACGCTGTATGCGGCGTTCCGTATTCACAAACGTACCATCCTTTTCAAGGCTTGGTGCAGCTGGTAAAACAACATCCGCATACCTTGCTGTTCTGCTAAAGAAAATATCCTGAACGACGAAGAAATCTAAACCTTCAAAGCCTGCTTCCACATAGTTGGAGTTTGCATCAACAAGTGCCATTTCTTCTCCGAACAAGTACATGGCCTTTATTTTGCCTTTATGCATGCCCTCCACCATATGATGATTATCCATTCCTGGTTCTTCAGGAAGAGATACTCCCCATGCTTTTTCATATTTAGCCCTCACTTCAGGATCCTGAACAGCCTCATAACCTGGCATCCATGCAGGCATTGTTCCAAAGTCACAAGCACCCTGAACGTTATTATGCCCGCGAAGAGGATAGGCACCGGTTCCCTTGCGTCCATAATTTCCTGTTACTAAAAGCAGGTTTGAAATTGCTGTACTGGCATCTGTTGCACCCATATGCTGTGTAATCCCCATTGCCCAAAGGGCACAAACGGATTTTGCTTCGTGAATCATTGTTGCCAGTTTAATCAATTCTTCTTTTGTTAAGCCTGTTTTTTCTACCGCATATTCAATCGTATACTTTTCTAGTGTCTCTCTAAATTTCTCCAGGCCGGCAACACGGTTCTCCAAAAACTCTTTGTCCTCCCAGCCCTGATCTAAAATATATTTTGCAACAGCATTTAACCAGATTAGATCTGTAGAAGGTTTTGGATGGATCAGCATGTTGGCACGTTGCGCCAGCTCATTTTCCCTCAAATCAGCTACAATCAGCTTTTGTCCATGCAGCTTATGGGCCCTCTTAATGCGAGTGGCCAGAACTGGATGCGATTCAGCCGGATTTGCCCCAATTACAATTACTAGATCTGATGCCATAATATCTTCTATAGTGCCTGAGTCTCCACCCAGTCCAACAGTTCTCATCAACCCTGCAGTGGCAGGAGACTGACAATACCTTGAACAGTTATCTACGTTATTCGTTCCCATAAGGGCACGGGCAAACTTTTGGAATAAGTAATTTTCCTCATTAGAACATTTAGACGAAGCGATATATCCAATAGAATCGGGCCCATGTTCTTCTTTTATTTCAGAAAGCTTCCTAGCGACGAGCCCAAGTGCTTCCTCCCATGTTGCTTCAACAAACTCATCGCCTTTTCTAATTAATGGCTTTGTGAGCCTTTCTTCACTATTAACAAAATCCCATCCCCACTTCCCCTTAACGCATGTCGAAACGCCATTTGCGGGGGCTTCAGCAGTAGTCTGAATTTTAAGGATTTCTCTCCCCTTTGTCCATACTTCGAAGGAGCATCCAACACCACAATAAGTACAAACGGTTTTAGTGCGGTTTATAGTTGTTTTCCTCATGGCTGCTTCTACTTCGGATATAGCAAAAATCTCCATGTATCCTGGTTCTACCTCTTTGGTCAAATCAATCATTGGCCCTAATACCTTCGGCGGAATACCAGTGAGGAATCCTGCATTGCCTAGCATCGATTTTTCCATCAATGCGTTACAAGGACAAACACTAACACAATGGCCGCACGAGACGCAGGAGGATTGATCTATCGGAACATCGTTATCCCAAATTACTCTAGGAACATCGCGACTCCAATCAATAGTAAGTGTTTCGTTAACCTGCAAATCCTGACATGCCTCTACACATCTCCCACAGAGAATACACTGGTCGGGTTCATAGCGGTAAAAAGGATGTGAATTGTCCGGCGGATATGGCTTTGCCTGGAACGGATATTTTTGGTGTTCAACCTGCATTAATTCAACCGTATTATGAATGGTACAGTTACCGTTGTTGTTGTCACATACTGTACAGTACAATTCATGGTTTTTTAAAATCCGCGAAATTGCTTCATCCTGAGCCTCTTTTACGGTTTCTGACTGAGTGTCCACAGTCATGCCGCTTTCCACTCTTGTTGCACATGAACGGACCAGCTCACCATTTACAGTAACGTAACAGGTATCACATGTTTGTATAGCTCCCAGGCTTGGGTGGGAACAAATCCCTGGGATAAAAACATCCTGTTCCTTCGCAGCCTCTAGGACGGTCTGTCCTTTCTTCGCGGTATACTCCTTTCCGTTAAACTGTAAGGAGATTTTTTCTTCATTCATTTTGACGCCTCCCTTTTTTCCGTATGTTGATTTGAAGGTTCGGAGATGACATCCTTATAGGATAGCCAATAGGCAAAAGCAACAAGGACAGCGCCACCTACTGCATTTCCAAGCCATACAGGTACAAAATTGCCTATAAAATCTCCCCAGGTAAAATGCCCGGAAAAAATAGCAGCCGGAATAATAAACATGTTGGCAACTACGTGCTGAAATCCTATAGCAACAAATCCCATAATGGGGAACCATATCCCTAAAATTTTACCGCCAATGCTTTCAGCACTGTAAGAAAGCCATACTGCCATTCCTACCAGCCAGTTACACCCAATGGCAGAAAAAAAGCTTTCTGAAAATCCTTCATCCAGTTTTGCCTGTGCCATCGCCACAGTTTTTGCCAAATAAGGGTCCTGAGTAGTCAGACCGGCTAGATGTCCAAATACATAAGCTACAAAGATTGCGCCTATAAAATTGCTAATTGTGATCCAGAACCAATTGTTAATTAGGCGTCCAATTGACACTTTCCCTGCCATTACAGCCATAGGGACAGCCATCATATTTCCTGTTAAAAGTTCCCCGCCGCCT
This sequence comes from Neobacillus sp. FW104-15D2, assembly GCF_058790155.1. Taxonomy (NCBI): domain Bacteria; kingdom Bacillati; phylum Bacillota; class Bacilli; order Caryophanales; family Bacillaceae; genus Neobacillus; species Neobacillus sp. FW104-15D2. Next base: position 19,874 of record NZ_JBYTCJ010000041.1, on the reverse strand, counting down.
ATGATAATTAAAATAAGTCCTAGCGGGAAAACAGATGCACCTAAAAACGCCCCAAAGGTTCCCCATTCTTTAGGCAGATTAGCGGTAACCCGAATATCGAGCAAATAACCGACCGAAATAAAAGCCCCAGCCAGAAACCCAAGGACCAGCACACTTTTCAAAGGAAGAGTCGCTTTTCTTGTTCCCGCTTCAGCTGCCATCTTCGCAATTTGCTGCGGAGCATGGAAACTCATTCAATTCCCTCCTATCCGTTATAGGGATTAATATTTACTAATTAGGGAATTTTATTAAAAAGTTAAATAAGATTGTAGAGAAAGAGGGATTAATGATGGAAAAAGAAGAGCTGTACCAGCATGTCTATTCAATGATTATGTCATCATCTAAAAAACCAAAGTATATGACAATTTCATCTGTAAAAGTTGCTAACCTGTATGATACAAAACATGAAGAGGTAGAAAAAGGATTGCAGCAATTAGTGGCGGAAGGCCGCTTGGAGAAATCAAGCATGGACAAACCCCCCCATCATGATATTTATTTACTGCCTTAAGCATTAGAAAGGCTTGGCCTTCGCCAAGTCATTTAAGCGAAGGCCCTAGTTTTGCTTATCACGCTCAAAACGGCACATCCTCGAAAAAGCTATGCTTTTTCTTCGTGCGAGGCAAAGCTGACGAAGCTTTCCTTGTCCTGTGCCTTTCGCCTGACTAGGACTTCCTGTCCGTCGTGCGTTCAGAAATTTGTGGGCATAAACAAACCGGAGAGCGCCGCTATCCGGTTTAAGTTTTTTCTAGTTATGGCTTAGTTCCCCAAAGGTCTTCCCGAAAAAGGGTTATAGGAGGTAGAAGTACGTGCCCCAAACATTCTTTGTAAAGGAAAAAAGATAATGAAGGATAATACTATTACTCATAAGTTTTACTATATGAAAAGCAGTCACAATAGACTTCATCTTTAATTGCAATGGAACTTTTTTGAAATGTTATCTCGCTTTCCGTTTAGGCATCATTTTGTATTCTTCTGTTACTTGCGGAGCCAAGTAGGATTTATAGGAAGACCAATAAATCAATCCTACGAATAAACCTCCTCCAACAGCATTCCCAAGGAATACAGGAACAAAGTTCGTCAAATATTCCATCCAGCTAAAGTGACCGGCAAATATGGCTGCCGGGATGACGAACATATTTGCAACAACGTGCTGAAATTCAATAGCAACGAATCCCATAATAGGAAACCAAATTGCAAGGATTTTTCCACCCATCTCTTCTGATCCAAAAGAAAGCCATACAGCGAGACCTACGAGCCAGTTACAACCTATTCCAGAAAAAAAACTTTCCCAAAATCCCTCCTCGATTTTACCCTGGGCCATACTGATTGTCTTGTCCAAAAAAGGGCCGTCAGAGGTTAGTCCTGCAAGATGCCCAAAAACATAAGCAACAAATAATGCACCTATAAAATTACTGATTGTAATCCAAAACCAATTGTTTAGAAGCCTGCTAAATTTTATCCTTTTAGATAAACATGCAATGGATACGGCCATCATATTACCGGTAAGTAACTCCCCGCCTGCTATTACAATAAGAATCAGTCCCAATGGAAAAACCGCAGCGCCCAAAAAAGCGCCAAAAGTTCCCCATTCCTTTGGAAGATTAGCTGTTACCCGGATATCGAGTAAATAACCAAGGGCAATAAAAGCTCCCCCTAGGAAACCAAGCAGCAGCATGCTTCTTAACGGAAGTGCGGCCTTAGAAATACCTGCTTCCACTGCCAATTGGGCTATTTGCTGTGGTTTTTTTACAGCCATGTTTGTTCCTCCCTCTGTCTTGAGATTTTGAATGAGATACGTTTTAATGTACTCATTGGTTTATTTCCCCTCTAAAGGAAGTTACAAACGAAAATATTTCCTATCCACTAAAAAACAGCCTCCTAAACAGAAGGCTGCAGAACTAATTAGTTATTACCTTAATGAAATGATATAAAACACGGGCTGTCAGTCCCCAAATAACCCTGCCGTCATATTCATAAAAGATCTCTTCCATTTTGCGCGCCTGCCAGTTATAATTTTCTCCCCCAGCAATTAAATGGAACGGAAAGCCATCCTGCGGCTTTACTTCAAAATTGACGTGATAGATATCCGGCTTGTTTTCAAGGAAATAGGTAAGAGGAACAGTAAAAATCTCTTCTACTTCTGAAGGGTTAGGATTAAGATTCTCTGCATCTGAAAGGATGCCAACATAAGGATAAATAATCATACCAAATGGGGATACCATATAATCCAGCGGAAAGACGCTTTTTACCTCGCTTTTTTTAATTCTGAGCTCTTCAGAGGTTTCACGAATGGCAGAAAATTCTTCGTCCTCGTCCTCGGGATCCATTTTACCTCCCGGAAAACATATTTCACCCGGCTGCCTTCTGAGCTGATGTGACCTTACTTCAAAAAGAATATGTATACCGTCCTCTTTTTCCAACAGGGGGAGAAGAACAGAATACTTTTTGAAATTTTCACTTCCAAGTATAGCTGGAGTCCGATACTGTAATTTTGCCAGAACATCAATTAAATTCACTATTTCTCTCCTCCTGCCCATTTTCGGCATTGTTTTTTAAAGCTTTGAAAAAAATCTGCTCCCTTTCGAACGAACTGTCAAGCCTTCTCGCTCATTCCTCACTGTGGAGTCTTACCAGTTCGTTTTTCCGCATCACATCGAACTAGCATCTTGAGAATCTGTATCTATGAAGGAAATGCAGGCATTTTCTAGGAGTGCCGCAAATCCTTTTACAAACTACAACCTTATTTAACAAAGAATTTAAGAACGAGGAAGTTTCTCCTCTTTATTTTGCAAAAAAAGTGAATCAATTACAAAAGATTAAGCTCTTTCCGTTTAAATTGTTGGGAAATGGTCTTTTAGGTCTTGTTTTGAGAGCTTTTGTCACTCGGCAGGAAAAGAGGCTTCCCATTGATGAATTATTTAAGAAGACCATTTTTCGATAGCCAAATCCTATTATAATTCAGAAAGGGCTGTTCACATGAAAGAATCTACGTTTGTAAAGGCGCACACTATAAAAGAAGTTTCAAAACAGATTCAAGTGCCATCAGGAACTATTAGACAATGGGAAAAAGATTTAGAGGGAATCTTGGTCATCCCCCGGACTAAACAAGGAGCTCGCTATTATACGGAAACTGAGATTACACTTTTAATTAAAATAAAGCAAATGCGAGAAAAGAACTTAGGGAAGGAAATGATTCGGGAGCTTCTTCAGAGACATTTGGGAGGAAATTCGGAACCTGCCTCCGAATCATTCGAAGCCGGACTTGTCCCTTTTTCGGGATTCCCTAATTCCGAAAACACCAGCCATCCCACCACCGACTTGATGCCCATGCTCAATGAATTCAAGGATCATTTATTGGATGAAATTAAAAATGAATTAAGAAATGGCGTTCGTAGGGAGATTGTTGAAGAAGTAAAAAAAGAGATTTCAAAAGGCACACTACAAACTGTGAAAAGCATATCAGATTCGATTTATAAATCAGCAGAAAAGACGAAAGACGAAATAAAGACGATCTCCAATCAGCTTGCGAAAACTTCAGAACGTACTTCCGAAACAATGTCAGCTCTTTCTAATCATATTGCAAAATCATCAGAACATACTTCAAAAAAAATAAAAAGCCTTGAAAGCAAAATTGCCAAAACATCCATCCACACTGCCGAAACGATAGAGGCACTTTCCAATAATATTGTAATGGCTTCGGAACATAACTATGAAACGATCGAAACCCTTACATTCAGTATTGCGAAATCTTCCGAAACCACCACAGAAACTGTGGAATCTCTGTCTAACAGCATTGCGAACGTTTCGAAACAGACCTCTGAAGCAGTAGAAGCACTCTCGGCAACAATCGGTAAGACAGCAGAAATGAATACTACAAGGGTAAAAAACCTTGAAGCCAATATGGCAAAGCTTTCAGATGAATTAGTCGAAGGTATTAACATTGACCGCGAATACTATATCGAAACCATTAATAATGTACGCGAACAGCTAAGCCATGAAGTGGGGAAACGTGAAGCAGCCTTTCAGGATATGGTAGAAAGCTTTAGGGAGGCGGCCCCCGCTAAAGAAAAACCTAAAAAGCGCTGGTCTATTTGGAATAAGAAATAAGGAACTAATATATCAATAGTTTTCTGGACCTTAATTAAAAGAAAATTTAAAAAGGTGGGAAAATGAATGAATACTGCAGAAGTGTCAAAATTATTAGGTGTTTCGCAGAGCACCATCCAAAGATGGGTCAAGCAGCTTGAACTGCCAATGGAAAGAAACGAGCGGGGTCACTACCATTTTAACGATGAAGATATAGAGATTTTAAAAACCATTCAGGACCAGGTGCAAAACGGTACCCTCCTTCAGGAAATCGCCGCAGCAAAAGAGAAAAAGCCCCGAATAGCTTTGGTGAAAAAGCCTGAAACCGATACGACCATGAATCGAATTTTGGAAAAAATTAATGATTTAGAACGAAGACTTAACGAGAAGGCAGACTCTGTTACATCTTATCAGCTATTGCAGCACCGGCGGGAAATTGAAGACCTTCAGGAGGAAATTAATCATTTAACTGAAAAAATATCTTTTCTCGAAACCTCATTAAGATGTGATGAGAAAATCGAAACACCTATTCATGAAGTATTATCCAGGAAACCTAAGAAGAGAAAAATGCTCTCTTTTCTATTTGGATTTTAAAAGTACATACCAATTGGTGTGTGCTTTTTTTCTATCCAAATTATAGGAATAAATTACCATGATTATGCGGGGTGACTCAGATTTCCTTTTCACAAACGGACTAGTCTTAGAAGTTGCGGTAAAACAAATAATATCAAATTTTGCAGCAGTAAAGGTTTATCCCTCTGCCATTTTTCTGAGTTTTAATCCAAGTAAGGAAATGAATTAAGATATCCTGGCTTTTCTTAGGGAATACTATAGGGTCTGAACTTAAATGTTTGTATATCATCACTTTTATCAGTTACCATATCCCCAAAGGAGGAGAACAAAATGAAAATTTCCGGTAATACCATATTAATTACAGGCGGAGCATCTGGAATTGGTCTTGCTTTTGCTGAACGGTTTCTAAATGAAGGAAACGAAGTTATTATTGTCGGACGCAGGGCCGAAAAGCTTGAGGAAGCAAAGCAGCGTTTCCCAGATTTACATACACGCGTTTGTGATGTATCAAGCGTAGAAGATCGCAAGTCTCTTTTCGAATGGGCGATTAAGGAATTTCCTGGCCTAAACGTTCTTGTAAACAATGCGGGAATACAGCAGCGGGTAAATCTTTTAAAAGATGAAAACGAATGGATTTATCATCAAAATGAGATAATTACCAACATGGAGGCCCCTATCCACCTTGTTCTAATGTTTCTCCCTCATTTAGTCAAGCAGGAGCAGGGAGCTATAGTGAATGTTTCATCCGGCTTATCCATCACGCCTGGAGTATGGGTGCCAATTTATAGTGCAACCAAAGCGGCTATACACTCCTTTACCATTTCACTAAGACACCAGCTAGAGGAGACCAATGTAAAGGTAATCGAGGTTCTTCCTCCTGCTGTCAATACGGATTTGGGCGGCGCTGGTCTCCATACCTTCGGAGCACCGCTGGATGACTTTGCAGATACAGTTTTTAATCATATTAAAAATGGTGATCAGGAAATCGGCTACGGGGGATCTCAGGAAAGATTGCGAGCTTCCAGGGATGAAATAGACCGCGGAACTGAACAGGCTTGGAAAGGATTTTTGAACAGAAACCCTGACTTTAAATGAAAACAGGCTGTAGAAAAATCGGTGAAAACCGAGCTTTTCTACAGCTATTTTTATAGAGGGAGCCCGGTGATTTCCGTTCCCAGGCACTCGCTGTCCATTGGGCCTAGAAAGTTGGTTTGGCAGCAGAACAAAGCCTATTTTAAAATAGATATATATAATGCTTGAGGTGATTAAGGTGCCTCAATAACGGCCTTGAATCCGTAAGTAAATATGGGTTAAACCAATTGGAAATCTCAATAAAATTAAAAAGGAGGGTTCGGAATAAAGCATTTCAAACCCCCTTTCGTCGACAAACAGGCTGTCTCGTAATGGAGACAGCCTGTTAATTCTTTATTTATTTAACAGGTCTGTGTGGACCTTTGTAATAAAGCTAGTATAGGTTTTTCGAAGTTCATCCTTTGCAATAGCATGTTCGCCAGACAAATAATGAATATAGTCTTCGTCATAACGGAGCCATGAAGAATAATTTCTTTTGATAAAATTTTCAGCTTCCTCGTACTTCCAAAAGACCTGCTCCATTTTATTGCCATTATGGATAAGGGCTAATGTACCATCAGGCAAAGGAAGAATAATCGAAATTAGTCCATCCTTATTCAAATAAGAAGTACCATATTTTGCTCCTTTAACATTGAATTCATTATTATATGCATCTGGTCTAACTGGTTCATAAGGGAAGATTTCCACAACAAACTTCCTAAAAGCATCTTCCGTCATATCGCAGCCTGAGGCCTTAGGGTGTCCTCCTCCGCCAAATGTTCTGGCGTATTCCGCAACGTTAATATCATCATGAATGGTTCTAAAACCAACCTTCTTACTGCCCACATTCAAGATTACGATCATATCCAAATGAGGGTTTTGTTTGTTTAATGCGTTCCCCAGCTCAGATAAATATTGTTCACCATGAACGATCCCCACACAAAATTCATCAACAAAGGTTTGGACCATCTGCCGCTCCTTGGAAAAAATATAGCGTTCTATTTTTCTTTCCTCAATATCAAGCAGCTGGTTTTCTGTTTCTGAAAGCGAAAATGAGTCCTGATTATGATTCAGCCTGCTAAGCATCTCACCTTCAAATTGTTCTCGCCCTATTATGTAAAATAAATCATTTAGCCTTTTAGCCTGAACATTGTCATTTTCTTCCCATTCCCAGGTGTCATACTGACGGATATGATCGGTGAATTCGTCTAGAGCTTTTGTTTTTTCCAATTTCCCATTTTCAACTAAGAAGTCATAAAAAAGAGATGTTGCACAAGTTTTTTTCCCTGTTTCATATTCTGGATTAACGGATGCCCATTCGTGTTCATTAAAGTGCATAGCAGTGATATGGTGATCAATCATCCTTACATGTCTTCCCTTTTTAAATCGTTCCTCGAGCTTTACTTCGACTTCCTTGCTTACAGCTAGATCAGTTATATAAACTTCTGCGTTATGAGAATCAGGCTTATCAATAAATTGCATTACCCGCTTGTCCAAGTTACGGTAAGAACAATAATATACTTCAGCATTCTCCTTGTAAGCCATTTTAGCAAGGAGCCCGCATCCTAATCCATCCAAATCAATATCAGTAAAAAGCCTCATTTTTTAAAATCATCCTTCCGCAGGTCATTTCGCTCTTAAATGTTAACCTGATTATATTTTTAGTTGACATATATATTCCTGACCTATTATTGTTAAATTGTAAATACAACAAATGGAGGAAAAATGATGAAACGCAGTTTTAAAACAATTGATTTAACTATGGCGGCCATGTTTGTTGCCTTAATGGCGATTGGGGCAAATATTACTCAAATTGCTCCATTTATGGTGGTCGGAGGGGTACCGATCACACTTCAAACCTTTTTTGCTGTACTAGCTGGTCTTGTTCTTGGAAGCAGAGTTGGAACTCTTTCCATGATTGTTTACGCTGTTGCCGGGTTAATAGGAATTCCGGTATTCTCACGTTTTCATGGCGGGTTCTCAATTATTTTGGATCCAACCTTCGGCTTTATACTATCCTTTATTCTTGTCGCCTATTTTACAGGTAAAATTGTTGAGAAAAATAGCAGTGTTCCATCCTTTATTTTAGCTTCCTTAATTGGATTAGTAATAAACTATGTTGTTGGAACTAACTGGATGTATTATGCCTATAAATTCTGGTCTGCTGCTCCTTCTGCTTTTAGCTATAAAATGGCATGGGCCTGGATGGTAGTTCCTCTTCCTAAAGATGTTATTTTATCCGTATTGGCTGGGTTGCTTGCTCATAGGCTGGATAAAACGGTACTTTCGAAAGGTCAATTTAAGAATTTAAAACGCGCAGCTTGATTTAGATTGTATCATTTGTGAAAAACGAAAAAAAGCATTCGGGTTTCCGGATGCTTTAAGACTTATTAATTTACTGTTTGAGCTGGTGTTTTTTTAAAAAGAAGCGCAAGGAGAATTACCATAGGAACGGCATTAATACCAACATAAAATGCAGTATTCGTATCACTCCCAAGGAATATTCCATGAACTGTCGTAAGAATATAAAGAATTGGATTTAATCCGTGCAGCTTTTTCCATACTTTAAATCCGATTAGTTTTTTAGCTTTTGATGTAACCATAGTAAAAATTAAAAAATAGAGGGCAAAAATGCCTGTTGCCATACCAAGCGGATGATAGTTTGTTTGCAAAGGAACGAGTATTTCAATCCAGTTTAATGTAACATAGCGATCAAAAAATAGGGCTACTACATGGATGACTACAAGAATCAAACTCCAGTCTGACAATTTCTCGTGTAAAAATAAAGTATTTTTAATTTTAATTTTCCTGCTTTTTGCATATTGGCTATACAAACCTGTCAATACCGAAAAAAACATCAGCACGTAGGCAACCATACCTGTTGCCCGAATTAAATACCAAATATATTGATCCATTTTCAGCTTCCTTTCACCAGCAATCCATTACTATTAATAAGGACTGCTTTGCTTTTTCTTTGCTTTACCATCTGGACTCCTTGTTCCTCGCCAAGCAGAAGAATCGATTTTGCCCAAACGTCTGCTTCAACGCAGCTTGCGGCTGTTAGTGTAGATGAAACAATATCTCCGTTGCTTGATTCCCCTGTTTGAGGATCAATTAAATGATGGTGCCAGTTTCCATTTGCCTCCCATCTTCTTTTTATGGTAGATGAAGTGGCGACCCCTCCTGATTCAACTTCTATGACCGTTAAATTATTAATGGGATTAAAAGGATCTTCCACTCCTATGCGCAATGGCCTGGGGAGTTTACCAAAAATGCGTATGTCCCCTCCTGCATTTACGTATCCATATCCGAAGGGGTCTAGCATTTCCGCTGCTTTATCTACTGCCCAGCTTTTTGCAATTCCGCCTAAATCTATTCTGGTATGAAGAGTTACAGTTCTTTTTTCTGCGTTTAAGATGTAGGGAACAAAGTTAGTTTTTTTATATTCCTGCTTTACACTCGTACCCTCTATCACTTTTTCAATTGATTCTAAATAGCCTTGGTTTTCTAGGGCATCAAGAATTCCTGGATTAAAGAGTCCATCTGTTTCATTGTAAAATAAGAGAGCAGCTTGCAAGATATCTAATAATAGATCTGATACGGGCTGTTCCTGTCCGACTTGATTATTTATTAGAGATAATTCACTGTCTTTCCTAAACCGGCTGCAAATACTTTCAATCAAAGAAAAGTAATCAATTATTTCATCTATTTGAAAAGGAAAGATTGTCTCACAATATGAAACCTCTATCATTGTACTCATAGAACGGAACCTATGTTTTTTCAAAAGTTCGTTCCTCCAGTCCTTGTATCGAATTGCTGTTGATCAGAAGACCCTCCCTGATCAAATTGGCTACCGGCACTGTCACCCTGACCAAACTGGCTATCGGATTGCTGCCCATCTGAAAAACCTCGATCTCCAAATCCGTGCCTGGAATGATGTGCCTCCCCGTTAAAATCTCCATTTGTGTTTTGATCTGCACTGTCCCCATCCTGATTAAGAGCTGTTCCCTGGTCTCCGTCCTGTCCGCTGTTCCATGTGGACTGTTCATTGTTTCTATTTTCCCTTTGATTTTGGGAGGTAGCTGGAGCATCAGCCTGTTTCTGATTTTGCTGCCCATCTCCCAAACCAAGGTAAGCTACCATTCCTGCCACAATTGAAACACTGCCAAAGCTAACTCCCCAGGAGATTAATTTTTTCTTATCCATCATATAACCTCTTTCCTATTTAAAAGTTTTTTTTAACTAGCTAGATTAGCTGATAGTGTGATTATCTAAGATAAATCTTAAGTTTTCCTTAAGTTCATGTTGGAAAAAGAAAAACTAGATTTGGGAGTTTTTTCAATTGCTATGTTAACTTCTACACGAGGCATAAAGGAGAGGTAAAAAACATGTATGGAAAAAACGTAAAGAAACCGTCAAGCGTATTTTCACCTGTGCAAAAGAGAAGCTAGTCATAGGTAGGACAACCTTGAGGGGAATTAAAAATTGTCGATAGAGGCGATGCTTACTTTCGCTGCGCTTAATTTATAAAAAAGGCTAAATGCACTTGGCGAGTTCAAGTAACAGTCTTGAATCCGTGAATAAGCATGGTAATATCCCATAGGAGATCAATAAAATAAAAAGGGGCTCGGATCAAAGCATTCCGCTCCCCCTATTGTCGACAAACTGAATTCGCCATAAATGGCGGTTTGCTTTCTTTCTTAATTCTTTTTAAGCTCTAAAGGTCGAAGGCTAGCTTCAATTTCTTCCCTCTTTGTTTCCAGAAATGGCGGAAGCGAAAGTTTCTCACCCAAATTTTCTATATCTTCATCTACATCAAATCCTGGTGTATCAGTTGAAAGCTCAAAAAGGATGCCATTAGGTTCCCTGAAGTAAAGAGCTCTAAAGTAGTAACGGTCCACTTCCCCAGAATTAACATAGCCAAATTTATTTATTCTTTGAACCCAATAGCTTAATTCATCCTCATTCGGCACTCTAAAGGCAACATGATGTACTCCGCCTCTGCCCAATCGTTCTTTTGGAAACCCAGGTCTTATTTCGACATAAACTTCTGCTCCTGCTCCCCCTTCTCCTGTACTAAAAATTTCTGTTTTCGGCACTCCGTTTTCAGATAAAAGAAAAGAGCCTATGTGCTGAAAGCCGAGAATTTCAGTTAAAACTTTGGCAGTCGGTTCCAATGCTCCGACAGCCAATAGAGCATGCCATTATTGGTTTAGGGCCGGTTACACTGCTCCAAGATATCCCCGGAGCTATCCCTTTTTCACCATTATCGGCCACTAGCATAAGTTTGGTTCCTTCGAAGTCCTCAAAAATCAAAGTATCTCGATTGGCCATACTTATAATTTCCCCATGCACTACTCGGGTCTGTGCAAATCGATCTCTCCAAAACCGGAGTGATGTCGTGCTTTTTACCCTTAAAGAAACTCTTGATATACTTGAAATTCCCGGATATGTATGTCCCAGTCCTGGAATATCAAAAAAAGTAATCTCTGTTCCCGGAGTACCATTTGCATCTCCGTAAAACAAATGGTAAGAGCTGGTGTTATCTTGATTAACACCTTTTTTTATTAACCGCATGCCTAATATATTCGTATAGAATTGGTAGTTCCGTTCAGCTTTACCTGTAAGAATCGAAACATGGTGCAGCCCTAACAAATTCATATGTATTGCCTCCTCTTGCATTTATCCGGTTTAACATCTTAACAGATCAGTTCAGACAGCTATATTTCTAAAGAGTTTGCCTATTTTGGTTAACTGGAAGAATTTTTATTCGTTTTTTCGGGAAAAATATCAAATTTTGACTGATTATGTTGAAAACTTATGATATAATAAATTTACCATTTGCTTTACTGTAACATACAGCCTCGCTCACTTGAGCGGGGTTTTTTCTTTTTATAATTATAGCTTTCCTAAAACGCAAAAAAAAACAGGCTCCCGAGAGAGCCTGTTTTTGTATGGGCAAAATATTAGTTTTTGCGAACGTTAGCAGCTTGAGGTCCACGAGCACCTTGCTCGATATCGAAAGATACTTCTTGACCTTCTTCAAGACTTTTGAAGCCTTCACCTTGGATAGCTGAGAAGTGTACGAATACGTCTTCTCCACCTTCGCGCTCGATGAATCCGAATCCTTTTTCTGCGTTAAACCATTTTACTTTACCTGTTTCCATTATTGTTGCCTCCCAGTGTGCTTAACACACATTTGTATTACTATTCTTGCTCTTATCGATATTCAGGCGAAAAGCATTTGTTTTTCTTCCTTACATACCCGAACAAAAATAATTCTCCTTTACAATAACAGAAAAAATGGAAATGTGCAAGAATTCATGCCGGGTTTTCTAATAAAGTGATAAAAACTTCAAAAAAAAACCATTGTTTTCTACACTTTTTGACGAAAAAACAGCAGAAAAAACTTCCTCCATGCTATTGAGCAATCAAATTTTTGTGAAAATAATTCCTAGAAGTGCCGTGAATATCCCGACAAGCTGATAAGGCTTTAATTTTTCCTTAAACAGCCAACATCCGGCAACGATCACGACTAGACAATTTAAACTTACGATAGGAAAAACAATACTAGCCGCTCCTTTCTGAAGGGCATAGAAATAGCAGCTATATCCTACGACACTTACCAGACCTACAAGAGAGCCAATATTAGCTTCTGTACGCTGCCAGCTTTCTTTTTCATGAATACTGGTAAGGCCTAAATAAATACTGCCTCCTCCATACATGCAGATAAGAGTATCCAGTGAACTTATTTGCAAATAGGAGGTTGTTTTCATTAAAATCCCTAGAATTCCAAAAGACATTATGGCTAAAAGGACACGCAACAGCCAAGGTCCATATTCGGTTCCGCGACCTGATCCCGGTGAATATTGGATGATCATAGCTGAGCCAAGAATAAATATAATTCCTATCCACTGGAGAAGTGAAATATGTTCATGAAAAATAATGCCTGCCCCAATGATAGGAAAAATAGCATTAGTACCTACTAATGGTGAAGTAAGGCTTGCAGGTCCCTTCTCAAATGCTCTGGATAGCTGTATATTTCCGTTGGCGTTTAATATTCCAATAAGACAGCCGAGAATGATAGCCAGCAAATTAAAATGCAGCGATCCTATTGTAATCCCATAACCAAGTGTCAGCAAAAAGGCAACGAAGTAGAAAAAAAACTGAATATGTACTTTAGATAGACCGTGTACTGTACTCCATTTAAAAATAGTGTTGTTCATTCCGAAGCTTAGTGTTGTCACCAAAGCTGCAGCAATCCACATGCTGAATCCTTCTCTCTCTTTCATTTTCCCTCTCTCATTTTAAATCCGCATCTGACTATTCGCAATACAAAGTTTTGTGTCTCTATTAAGAAAAGCGCAAGCGCCCGTTCAGCGACGTATGGCCATTTGAAGAAAGGCTAAGGTCGCCACGTCCTCGAAAAAGCTGCGCTTTTCCTTCGTGCGATGAGCTAAGCTGACGAAGCTTTCCTTGTCCTGTGGCAACGCCTTTCTGACACGCGTCCTACGCGCCTTCACTACGACTGAGATAAAGGATAATGAAATGCTAAAGTGTCTTGACTAGGGGCGACAAGTATAAGACGAGCCGGCGAGAAGGTTGTTCTTTAACCTTCAGACGGATTGGCTTATGACCTCGAGCCCCTAGACACTGAAGCTGGACAACACGAAATGCAAAGCATTTCGATGTTGACTTATCGTAGGGATAAGTGGGATGGACACTAGCTGCACCAAGTATCACCTAAAGGTCCTACTTGATGCAAGATACTCAAGGAAGATTTTCAGAGATGAAAACTCGCTGGGCGCTGGAGCTAGACAATTTTATAGGTAAAACTTTATGCTTTCTTTACCATTAAAAAAACGACGAAAGCTATTGCTTTCGCCTCGTTCTGATAAAACTGCCAAATTATCTGAATCGCTCTTCTTTAAAAGGATTGGCGGTCATTGAATAGCCGTAGTCCTCCCAAAAACCTGCTTCATCTTCCTTCATAAATTGTATCCCTGAGACCCATTTAGTTCCTTTCCATAAATAGAAAGTTTCTGGCGGAATGAAGCGAAGCGGATACCCATGCTTAGGATCAAGCTCCTGCCAATCATGTGTTTCATCCTTCCAGCGAAAAACAAACAATGAGTCCTCACCCAACAGTGGTTTTAGAGGCAGATTAGCAGAATATCCAAATCTGTCCCCGTTATAATAACCAAAAACTTTAATGTATTGGACCCCTTCGTTCAGTTCAACAAGATTAAGAAGATCTGATAATCTGATTCCTTCAAACACAGTGCCAAACTTTGACCAGGTTGTAACACAATGCATATTAATGGCTGTTGTTGTTTTTGGCAAACTCATAAACTGATCAAACGAAAGACTAACTTCCTCCTTTACCTCGCCGAAAAGGCGGAAAGTCCAAAATGTCTTATTAAAATTATAAACATCACCTTTATGAAGAATCGGCCATTTATCGGTTTCAAATTGCCCTGGCGGTAAACTATTGTTCATTAGGGTTCCTCCCATTCCCGTGCATATGTTCTAAAATAAGGATAACGATAGAGATTACGGGATGCAAGTGAGAATTCTCATTTTAACTGCTCCAATGGAACAACATAGAAAGCTGGCCAGAACGTTTCGTTTTGTCGTCTATTTAATAATTGTTACAATAGATTATATTTTCTTTAGAAAACAACGAAAGAAGATGAAATAAATGTCAGATACAAACAAAAAACAATTGAAAGATTTAGCAATTTCTGTGCTTGACCTATCTCCAATTTTAAAAGGCGGAACTGCTGCTGATTCCCTCCGAAACACCCTTGATTTGGCCAGACATGCTGAAGAATGGGGTTACAAGCGCTACTGGCTTGCCGAACACCATAATATGCCTGGGATTGCAAGCTCTGCCACTTCAGTGGTTATCGGCTATGTAGCAGGAGGCACCAGTACAATCAGGGTGGGCTCGGGAGGAATTATGCTTCCAAATCATGCCCCGTTAATTATTGCAGAACAGTTTGGCACACTTGAATCTCTTTTCCCAGGGAGAATTGACCTGGGTCTTGGCCGCGCGCCTGGAACTGACCAAATTACTGCCCATGCATTAAGACGTGACCGGAGAAGTGACGGAAATGATTTTCCGGAACAGCTTGATGAACTTCGTGCCTACTTTGATGCAAAAATAAAAAAAACAGTTCATGCGGTTCCTGGAGAGGGATTAAATATTCCTATTTGGCTGCTGGGATCAAGTGGTTTTAGCGCACAGCTGGCAGGTCAGCTCGGTCTGCCATTTTCTTTTGCAAGCCATTTTTCTCCTGAAAACACAATCCCTGCCCTGGATTTGTACCGCCGAAGTTTCCAGCCTTCTGAGGTATTAAGTGAGCCTTATGCCATGGTAGGCGTAAATGTGGTGGCGGCAGAGACAGATGAAAAAGCAGTGAGACTTTCGACCTCACTTCAGCAACAATTCCTTAATCTCCTCCGGAATAATCCCGGACCTTTATTACCGCCTGTCGATAATATTGAAGAGTTTACAAGTGAGTACGAACGTACCTTGCTAAATCAACGCCTGGGTTCTTCTATTATTGGCGGTCCTGAAACAGTTAGAGAAAAGCTTCAGGCATTTCTTGATAAAACTCAGGCCGATGAAATGATTATTAACTCCCAAATTTATGATCATCAAGCTCGTCTAAAGTCCTATCAAATTGTTTCTGAACTGAATAAATAATGATTACTTAAAAATTAGCAGCGACCATACTCGCTGTTTTTTTTATTTTAATAGCTATAATGTGCTAGTTTTTATTATTTATTAAGAATTTTCTTGTCGAAGAATAAAAATAACTGTAAAATTTTATAAACAGGCCTGTGAATAGAGGTGACTTTTATGGAAATAACCACTCACTTTTTAATTAACCTATCTCTTTTAATTGTTTTCCTCTTTTTTTGTTTCGTTTTTTATGAAAAAGGAAGAAACTTCCTCAATTCCAAGCTCTCCTTTAACTTTATTTGTTATATAGCTTTGTGGACCTCCATGCAGTTTGCTTACCATGCTGATGGAGGTGCAATGTATGATTTAAGAATCATTCCCCTGGTTATCGGAGGACTTTACCTTGGAATTGGCCCCTTAATTGCAGGTGCTGTAATCATAATTCGAGCTTTTTTAGGAATTGATTCAGGTTTTTATGAAACTGCAGCTTTTTATATTCCGCTTGCTTTTTTCTTTTGGCGGCAGTATCCCCGATTTTCAGTCATAGGCCCTAAAAAACGGATTGTTTATGCTGTCTCCGTTGGATTGGTAATAAGTCTTATTACAGTGCTAGGAATGGAATTTATACATACTCGGATCTTTTGGCTGGATGCCTGGTTTGGTTTTTTAACAATCCCACCTCTAGGTATAGGAATCATAGCTTATATGATTGAATTTGTAAGAAGAAATATACAAATGAAGCACCAATTAATTAAGACAGAGAAGCTCCAGGCAGTTGAACAAATGGGTGCTGCTATTTCTCACGAGATCAGAAACCCACTTACAGCAGCAACTGGATTTGTACAGCTTCTACAGGATGATTATCTGCCTAAATATAAACAAAAAGAATATTTAGCACTTGTTAAGGAAGAATTAATGGCAGCAGAACGAGTCATTCAGGATTATTTAACTTTTGCAAAGCCTTCGATAACATCAATGGAAGAATTAAATGTAAAGACTGAACTTCTGCAAGCCATTAAAATTCTGCAGCCAATGGCAAACCAAAACTCTGTGGAAATTACTACTGATTTCTCTGCCGTGGGTTTTATACTGGGAGATAAGCAGAAGTTTCGCCAGTGTTTTGTTAATGTCATTAAAAATGCTATAGAATCCATGCCCTCTGGCGGCTATCTTAAAATTGGAACTGAATTTTCAAAAAATACAGTCGCAATTGAAATAACAGATACAGGGGTGGGAATGGCCAAGGATCAATTAGAAAAACTTGGTGAGCCATACTATTCCACTAAAGGTTCAAAGGGCACAGGCCTAGGTATGATGGTTGTTTTTAGTATCGTTCGTGCACTGAACGGATCGATCAAAGTTGATAGTGAGTTAGGGAAAGGAACTCGCTTTACCTTCAAGTTTCCTTCCTCAAGAAGTACATACATACATAAATAAATAATTTAAAAGAAGAGAACCGAGTATAGAATTGGTTCTCTTCTTTCTGTGCCAAAGTTATTTAGGACATTTAACCATTAACACCTTTCCGGGCCCAGTCCTCCACGTATTTAGGAATATTATGCTCATGAATAATATCTTTAGGCGGCTTTTCTTCTCCCAGCGCCCTTGCAATACATTCATAGGGCATTTCCAAATGAAAAGGTATAACTTCATCTTTAACAAATTTTATTTATACCACCTTATTTCTCACTTCTATTTCAGGAGTCCCGCTGGTTTTTTTGATTGAATACTTACAATCAAAACAGCTGCCAAAATCAAAATACCTCCTAAGAAAAAAGAGGAATTTAATTTTTCGTCTAATAAAAGCCACCCAAGCAAGGTACCTGTAAAAGGCTGAAAAAAGAAAAAGAGTGATCCTACTCCCGCATCCATAAGTTCAAGGCCTTTATTCCAAAGGAAAAAAGCCACTGCAGTAGATATGACACCTAGGTATAAGATCCCTAAAATGATATAAGAGGATTGGAATTCCATTTTACTATTTTGCAATTCGACTGCCATTGCGGGTGTAGTAAATAATAAAGCGAAGAAAATAGACCAGGTAGTAATGAAAAGAGATGAATATTTTGCTGCTGCTATTTTTACATAAACGGAAAGCAGAGCCCAGGTCACTGCTGCTCCTACTAAAATTAAACATCCCCAAAGATAATCTCCTATTTTTACATCCCAGCCAATAATCGTTACGACACCAAGAGAGGCTAAAACCAGGGAGACAGTTTTCTTTAGGGTAAGGCTTTCCTTTAAAATGAAACGGGCAAATAATACCATAAATGCAGGGGTTGCAGAGGTAATAAGTGCACCTGTATGGGCATCCGAAAGCTTAGTGCCAATGAATTGAAGGGCTATCGAAACAAAATAACCAATAAAACCAAGCCATATCAGTAATAGCCATCCCTGTTTGCCAATCCTGGTTTTACTTTTGTTTCTTGCGCCAGTTGTTTTAAGGAATAAAAATAAAACGACAAAGGCTATTAAATAACGAATCCAGATCAAAGTAAGCGGGGGAATATAATTCAGGACATATTTGCTGACTACAAAGGTTCCTCCCCAAATTCCCGCCGCAAGGGATAAATAAATCCCTCCAAATAGTGACTGTTTCATTCAATGCCTCCCGAAAAGGTATTTAAACAGGTCTTTTCTTATGCTTTAGTCTTCCTTATTTTGCAGCCATTAAAGACACTGCCCTCGGAAAGCTAAGTGTAAAAGTCGTTCCCTTTCCTGGCTGGCTTTTCACATCGATGCTTCCATTCATCGAAGCGACAATACTATATACGACCATCATGCCAAGACCGGTCCCTTTTTTTCCCCGGGTTGAAAAATAAGGTTCACCAAGCCGGCCCATTTGCTCCTCAGTCATGCCTATGCCTGTATCAGTAATCGTGATATTAACCTTATTTCCTTGGATTCCTGTTTCTAAAACCAACGTCCCCCCATTCGTCTCCATAGCCTCTATCCCATTTTTCATGATATTAAGTATGCATTGGTGAAAGAGCTGTTTTTCACCTTTAACTTCAATTTTGTCGATTTCCGTTACAATAGAAACTGAATTCATGTTGGCAAATGGGCTGATGACTTCCGTAATATGTTGAAGTTCAGTATCCAGACATAACATCTCTTTTTTACTGGAAATCGGTTTAGCAAAAGTTAAATAATCACTTATAATTCCCTCGGCACGGTCAAGTTCGGACTTTGCAAGTGAGAAGAACTCGCGTTTTTTTACCGGAGGAAAGTCTTCTTGCTCGAGTATTTGTAAAAAGCCTCTGGTTACTGTCAGAGGATTGCGGATTTCATGTGATATGGATGCAGCCAAGTGGCTGACAAGTTCAAGCTTCTCAGAGTGCTGTATCTGATTTTTTAGTAAAATAGCATTTTTCACCCACTCTTTTGAAAAAATAAGTATTAAAATACCTGCTGCATAAATTCCGATAATAAAACTATCAAATCCTGTGGTGAAGTCAAAAAAGTAGTTGATTAACTTCATAATCACCCAGCCTGTTACAAGAGAAGCACCACCAATATAGATCATTTTTCCCCTAAGACGCCAGTTCCGATAATAATGTGATGTCCATCCAATGGCAGCTGCTGAAATAAGAAGTGTAACAACATTTGCGATTAGCTCTTCTGGATAAATAAAACCAATATAAATTAGAGTTATAAATATTAGCGGGATCAAACAACGGTGCCCTATGTATAAACCTGCAATCACAAATACAGCAATACGTAAATCCATTTGAAATTTACCCTCGAAACGAACATTAAAAATCATATTAAAAGCAAGTGCTAGTGAATAGGCAAAAACATAAAAGGCAGATTGATACTTTTGTGGAATCTTTTTCGTATCAATCAGAAGTTCGGTACACAAGGACACAACTAGAATAAAAAACAAATCAACAATCAATGCTTCAGACGTTTCTAGCATTCTCGCATCTCCATTTTAGGGTTGGGTGGATATCCACCGGGATAAGTGGATTATAACCAAAAAATGAGGAAAAGGGAAAAAATATCCTGTTAAGTTGTGAAACTTCCTTTTTAAAAAAAATCAGGAATAAAAGGCGCAAGCGCCCTACTTTAATGATGAAAGGCTAAAATCGCCACGTCCTGTGGCAACGCCTTCCTGACCCACATCCTGTGGGCCTCCGACAGGCATAAGACAAATCACGCAGTCATCCTCGGAAAAGATAAAGCTTTTCCTTCGTGCGAAGCGGATGCTTTCGAAGCGTTCCTTGTCCTGATTTCTGAAGTGATTTGGCTTATGACCCCGAGGGGCTGGGCGCTGGAGCTAGATTACAATAACCTAATTCGTATTTAACCACAAGGTAAAAATCCATAATTTTTTAAACGACGGTTTGTCAATCTAAGTGCGACACTTCCTCATAAAACGCTTCGTGTGCAGTTTTCCAATTTAAACATTTCCTTG
>NZ_JBYTCJ010000040.1:0-37018 GCF_058790155.1 Neobacillus sp. FW104-15D2 | reverse complement strand
TTCTGGACAAACCGAGAGTACTTTGTCTTATTTTTTTTGTCTACTTTTTTGCTTACACATACTTTTATACATCATCGATTCAGTTCGGAAATGCACGAATTTGGTCTTGGAATGCACGATTTTTATGTGGGAATGCACGAATTTGGTTCCTAATGCACGACTTTTTGAAGGAATGCACAAGTCCGATATGTATATGCCCAAATAGCAAAGCTACCGCCTTCCCCATAAACTAACTTCTTTTAAAATAAAAAACTGGCTCTAGTCGCCTGCTATTATGCAGTCCCGGAGCCAGTTTTTTTATTTGAATTTATACGTCCAGAACCGTTCGTTGTTAATCCAGGCCATAATTCTTGGATTTGTTTTTGTATCTTCCTCAGTAATGTCCGCAAACATTTGCTCCGTTTGCGAGCGGTGAGCTTTAATTACTGATATTTTGATATCTGCAACCGGGGCAATGTTGTTAATAATGTCTGCCTCTCCAAGCTCCTCCACACAATTATTTGAAAAAGCAACGCAGTGCAGCTTAGGCCGGCTTTCAGCTGGCATATTCTCAACTGCACGAACGACTGCGGCTCCTGTCGCCTCATGGTCAGGATGCACAGAATAGCCAGGATAAAAGGTGATAATAACTGAAGGATTAAGCTCCTGAATCATGAAAGAAATCATATCCGTCATCTTGTCATCATCTTCAAATTCAACTGTTTTGTCACGTAATCCCATCATTCTTAAATCCTGGATTCCAAGGAGATCAGCTGCAGCCTGGAGTTCCTTTTTTCGGATTTTAGGGAGGTTTTCTCTAGTTGTGAATGGGGGATTTCCCATATTGCGGCCCATCTCACCCAATGTCAGGCAGGCATATGTAACGGGAGTCCCATTTTTTATATGGGTAGCGATTGTGCCTGACACCCCAAATGCTTCATCATCGGGATGCGGAAACACAACCAGGACATGGCGTTCTTTTTCCATTGCTTTGTCTCCTTTCAAGATATTGCCCATCATTATTCAAAAGGCGTATTACTTATTTCAAGAGCAACAGCCAGTTTCCCTTTGAAATCGTGGCCGGCCATAAGCAGGCGGTTTTGTTCATCAATTTCAAAATGGGTAATTCCTTCAGCATACACCCAGCCAAGCTCTATTTTTAATCCGACACGATATGGACCGGCTCCGGTGATTTTCCCTAATTCATACCGGACAAGTGCATTGCGTATATATGCACCGGATGAAAAGAAATTTTCATCATTATGTGATGCATAAGCTCCATTAGTTGTTTCAAGATGGATATATACATCCTGATTGGCCCTTTGATTAATGGCCTCCTGAACTTTTTCCACGACAACTGGTTCCACCCTGACGCCTCCTTTCAGCGTTTCATTATCATCTTTTTCTGAATGTAAATATCATACTAAACCCTTGCCTAAAAAGCTAAAGCTCTGCTTAAGAGAAAAGCGGGATGGCTCCATTAAGTGGCGGATTTCAAGTTCGTCCCAACCCGTGGAAATGCCTTTCTGACCCGAATCCTCGAAAAAACAAACGACTCTTTTAATCGATAAATAAATCTCATAACACTTTTTTATAAAAAAAGAAGAACCGAAGGATAATTCGTCCGGTTCCATCTTTAAGTAATATGTTCTTTTTAATAAAAATTATTTACCAGCACCAAAAGTACGGTAAGCACCGTGCATAGTAGGTCCGACGTATTCATTTAACCGGAAACCATGGCTGATCGCCGCTGTGATAAATTTCTTGGCAACATCTATGGCCTCATAGACATTTTTGCCTTTGGCAAGCTCTGCTGTAATGGCGGAAGAGAAGGTACAGCCAGCGCCGTGTGTATAGGTTGTCTCCACTTTTTCAGACTGGTAAAGCTTAAATTCCTGTCCATCATATAAAAGGTCAACCGCTTTATCGTGGTTAAGCTTGCTGCCCCCTTTAATCATAACAAATTTTGCACCCTGCTCATGAATTCTTACTGCAGCTTCCTTCATATCATCTATTGTTTTAATTGGACCGTTCTTTGCAAGCTGGCCAGCTTCAAATAGATTCGGAGTGACAACAGTGGCTCTTGGTAAAAGCAGCTCACGCATGGATTCAGCAGTTTCTGGGTTTAATACTTCATCTTCCCCTTTGCAAATCATAACAGGGTCAATAACAATATTTTTCAAGTGGTTCTCGTCCATTTTCCTAGCAGCGAGTTCAATGATCTCCACGGTTCCAAGCATTCCGGTTTTCATTGCATCAATGCCTACGGAAAGAATCGTTTCCAGCTGCGCTTCTAACGTACTAACCTCGATAGGGAAAACATTATGGTGCCAATTATTTTTAGGGTCCATAGTTACGATTGTTGTTAACGCAGTCATTCCATAAACGCCAAGTTCCTGGAATGTTTTTAAATCTGCCTGGATTCCTGCACCACCGCTAGAATCGGATCCAGCGATAGTCAATACCTTCTTCATTGTCATAGTTCGTCTCCTCCTCAAAACCTTGTTACTTCCCATTATAAAACATTTAAAAAATAATATCAGATTCGAAACCTCTTACATTTAAAAATTCAGAGGTTATTCCAAATAGATTGAGAGTTTTTTATAAATTTGACAATTTAATGAATTAAAGCAGTTGAGGGATTATGGGTGATAAATATAACAGCTAAAAAGCCATGCTCAAAGTACTATAAGGCCATAGAAATAAGTTTACTTTTCAGGATTTGAAAGCGCTAACAATGAAGGTTTTTTATGTTTTCCTTATACCGAGCGTTTTTAAGGAAAAAATGTCACAAAATCTACAATAAATGACATTTGCCAATAGAACGCCCTTGCTGCTTGATAATCTTCCTATTTAAAGCTCTATGGAGTTGTCTTGCTGTGAGATTTCTAACAGCCTGCGTTATTTCGTGTTACTAAAATACAGATAGAGGAATAAAGTCCTATCTTTCAAATTCCATTGAAAAGGAGGGAATGAAAATGGAACGTAAGGGCTGTCCTGAGGAATACCCAATCACTCTCATTCTAAATGGCTATGAAATTGCAGTTTTCCAGCT
This sequence comes from Neobacillus sp. FW104-15D2, assembly GCF_058790155.1. Taxonomy (NCBI): domain Bacteria; kingdom Bacillati; phylum Bacillota; class Bacilli; order Caryophanales; family Bacillaceae; genus Neobacillus; species Neobacillus sp. FW104-15D2. Next base: position 33,984 of record NZ_JBYTCJ010000040.1, on the reverse strand, counting down.
GACAAAAGCCGACCTAGAAGATTGGACATATGGTTATCTTTTCTCGGAAGGTTTAATTGAAAGCGTTGATGATATAGAGGAGATACAAATTAGCGAAGAAAGGGGAACTATCCAGGTTTCACTGCTATCTGATTTTGATGAAGAAAAAATGTTTTCTAAAAAGAAACACTATACATCGGGCTGCGGCAGGGGAGTTACCTTCTTTTCAATGACCGACGTAAAACAGTTTAACAGGATAAATTCAAATCGGCAGATCTATTTAAGCTATCTTCTAAAAAAAAGAAGTGAATTTGCCCAAAACTCACCAATGTATTTGGAAACTGGCGGTATGCATGGCGCCTGTATTGTTTTGGAAGATGGAAGCATTATGGTCCGGGAAGATATTGGCCGGCATAATGCGGTTGACAAAATTATCGGCTATGCACTTCGAAATAAGTTGAATCCCGAAAGGCTGGTTTTATTAACCACCGGCAGGATTTCATATGAAATGATTTCAAAAGCGGCGAAATATGGGTTTGCCATAATTGGATCCCGTACGGCCGCTACCCAGCAGGCTATCCAGCTTGCAAAATTTTTGAACATCGAGGTAATCGGTTATTTAAGAGGAAAAATGGCGTCTATTTATACTTCGGCAGGCAGGGTTGAAAATGACTTAAGAGAACCTGTTGTCCTTGCAGTAAATTGAAAGGGGGAATTTTAAAAAAGAACACTATTAAACTTTTAACTTTGAAAAGTGTCCAGCTTAAGTATCTGCTTTTTAGGGCCTTAAACAAAAATACGGCCTGGCGCACTAGAAAAAATAGAAGTATACCACAACTAAACTTTGAAAGGTGTCTAGCTTCATTGCCCAGCGACTAGTGTCCATCCCACTTCTCCCTGCGATAAGTCAACATCGAAACGCTATCCGTTTCGTGTTTCCTTTATCTCAGTTGAAGCGGAGGCCTGCAGGACGCTGGTCAGAAAGGCGTTGCCACAGGACGTGGCAATATAGCCTTTCTTCATTCGTACTTACGTCGCTTAACGGGCAATTACGCTTTTCTAACAGGGAAGGAGTTTGAAAAATGGTTGAATTGAACTTGAGCCGCCGGCAATTTTTGAAACTGTCAGGCGCTACAGCGGTAACCCTTGCGATTGTTGAGCTTGGCTTTGACGACAAAAAGGCCTATGCGAAAACAAAAGAATTCAAGATTGCCAAATCTACTGTAACACCAACCATTTGCTGCTATTGCGGGGTTGGCTGCGGAATCCTCGTCCATACGAAAAATAATGAGGTTGTCTATACGGAGGGGGATCCAGACAACCCAATTAACGAAGGAAAGCTTTGCAGCAAAGGAACTACATTAAGACAATTATATACCTCTGAAAAACGTCTGACCAAGCCATTGTACCGTGCACCTGGAAGCAGTAAGTGGGAAGAAAAAGATTGGAACTGGATGCTCGACACAATCGCGAAGCGTACCAAAGATACCCGCGACGCTTCCTTTGTTGAAGTGGAGAATGGTATTACTGTTAATAAAACCGAGAAGATCGCAAGCCTCGGCGGTGCAGCTCTTGATAATGAAGAAACCTATTTGCTCTCGAAATTGATGAGAGGGCTTGGTGTTACCTATCTTGAGCACCAGGCACGAATATGACACAGCTCAACGGTTGCCGGTCTGGCACCTACATTCGGTCGTGGAGCAATGACCAACCATTGGAATGATCTGCAGCATACTGATTGTGCTTTGATTATTGGCGCAAATCCTGCGGAAAACCATCCAATTAGCTTTAGATGGTTAACAAAAGCAAAGGAAAATGGCGGAAAAATTGTTTCTGTTGACCCGCGCTTTACAAGAACATCAGCACAGGCTGACGTTTATGCCGCACTCCGTTCCGGAACGGATATTCCGTTTATTGGAGGAATGATTAATTACGCGATTCAAAATAATCTCATCCACAAAGAGTATGTAGCTAAATATACAAATGCTTCTTTTATTGTAAAAGAAGGCTATGACTTCAAAGATGGGCTCTTCTCTGGATACGACCAAACAAAAAGAGCCTATGATAAAACAAAATGGGTAATTGAGACAACTGAAGATGGTAAACCAGTAAAAGATGAGACACTGGAAAATCCTCGCAGTGTGTTCCAATTAATGAAAAAGCATTATTCCCGTTATGATTTGGATACTGTTACAGCTGTTACAGGTACTCCGAAAGATGACTACTTAAAGGTTTGTGACACCTTCTGTTCAACAGGAAAAGTAGGCAAGTCAGGTACCATTATGTATGCAATGGGAACAACCCAGCATACAGTAGGTTCTCAAAATGTCCGCATTTATGCGATCCTGCAGCTCCTTTTAGGAAATATCGGACTTCCTGGCGGCGGAATCAACGCAATGCGCGGCGAATCCAACGTACAAGGCTCTACAGACTTTGGCTTATTATTTGATAACCTGACAGGCTATCTGGCTGCACCCAAAGCTACACTTCCTGAGCATGCTACACTTAAAGGCTATCTTGAAAAAGAAACACCAAAAACAGGTTACTGGAGCAACAAACCGAAATTCGTAGTCAGCCTTCTAAAATCTTGGTATGGAAATAATGCCGGAGCTGATAATGAATTTGGCTATCAGTTCCTTCCAAAAGGAAACAAGAACTATTCGCACATCAACCTGTTTAATGCTATGTACAAGGGTGAGCTTGAAGGAGCCTTCATGTTTGGAACCAATCCTGTTGTTGGAGGCCCTAATGCGGGCAAGGAAAAAGAAGCGCTTGGCAACCTGAAATGGATGGTTGCAATCGATCTTTGGGAAACCGAAACTTCAGCTTTCTGGCAAACAGCAGCTGGCAGTGACCCTTCCAAGATCAATACCGAAGTGTTCCTGCTTCCGGCATCCGCTTCTTTTGAAAAAGAAGGCAGTATTTCCAATAGCTCACGCTGGATGCAATACCGCTGGAAAGCTATTGATTCCAAGGGTGAGGCAAGACCTGACCTTGATATCATTCATGAATTAGCATTGAAGCTTAAAAAATTATATGCAAACAGCCCTAAATCAGCAGATAAACCGTTCCTGGCTCTTGATTGGAATTATGGATCAGGCGAAGTTCCTGATATTGATCTTGTCGCCAAGGAAATAAACGGCTATGACCTGAAAACAGGAAAACTGCTGAAAACCTTTGGTGATTTAAAAGATGATGGAAGTACATCAAGCGGCAACTGGATCTATTCCGGTTTCTATCCAGAAGAAGGAAAGAACCTTTCAAAACGCCGTGATAATGTAGATACCGGAAATGCAAACTACCTGAACTGGTCTTTTGCATGGCCAGCCAACCGAAGAATCCTTTATAATCGTGCCTCCGCAGATCCAAGTGGCCAGCCATGGAGCAAGGAAAAAGCGGTAATCTGGTGGGATGCCGCCCAGAAGAAGTGGATTGGAAATGATGTTCCGGACTTTAAAGCTATAACTGCACCAACAGAACCAGGCGGAACAGGAGCATTTATGATGAATAAAGATGGAGCCGCACTATTATTCGCTCCGACTTTAAATGACGGTCCGTTCCCAGAGCATTATGAACCATTCGAAAGCCCGGTTCCGAATGTATTCTCCAGTCAGCAGCTTAATCCTGCTACTGTTATTATCGAGGGCGATTTTAATAAAAAAGGCGGAAAGGCTAAGTACCCAATTGTTGGTACAACTTACCGTGTAAGTGAGCATTGGCAATCCGGCTCTATGACGAGGAACCAAGAATGGCTTTCTGAACTCGCCGGGCACATGTTCGTTGAATTAAGCGAGGAATTGGCTAAAGAAAGAGGCATCAAAAATAAGGATAAAATCGTTGTCAGCTCAGCCCGTGGTGAAATTAAAGCCTATGCAATGGTGACGAAACGCTTCAAGCCTTATAGCATCAATGGCAAAAAGGTTCATCAAATTGGTATGCCATGGCACTTTGGCTTTAAAGGATTTGCTACAGGAGATACGGCGAACCGCCTGACTCCTCATATAGGGGATGCCAACACAATGATTCCAGAATTTAAAGCATTCCTCTGTGACGTAAGGAGGGCTGACTGATGCCAGAATTCGTAAAATATATAGACGTAACCAAATGTGATGGCTGCCGTGCCTGTATGGTTGCCTGCAAGAACTGGAATGACCTTCCGGCTGAGCATACGGACTTTCTTGGCAGCGTTCAGTCGCATACAAAAACAACAGCTGATACATGGAATGTGCTTCAATACATTGAGCATGAAAACAGCAAAGGGGGTCTGGAGTATCTCTTCCGCCATTCTTCATGCTTTCATTGTACAGACGCGGCCTGCCAAAAGGTTTGCCCTGAAAGTGCAATCAGCTATACAGATTTTGGCTCGGTCGTAATCGATCAGGATAAATGCGTCGGCTGCGGCTACTGTGTCCAGAACTGCCCGTTTGAGGTTATTTCTCTTAAAGAGTATAAAGACAAAAACGGTGAGACTTACAGGAAATCACATAAATGCACGATGTGTACCGATCGTCTTGAAGAAGGCCTGCAGCCTGCATGCGTGACAACATGTCACACAGGTGCAATGGAATTCGGCAAAAAGGATGAAATGATTCGTAAGGCTAAAAAGCGTGTCAGTGAAATCAAAGGCCGTTTTCCAAATGCTATGGTTTATAATCCTCCAGGAGTAGGAGGCACACATACTGTTTATGTTCTTGCAGAAAGACCATCAGTTTACGGTCTACCTGAAAATCCTAAGGTGCCGACTTCCGCAGTAGTATGGAAGGATTATGCACAGCCAATTGGAAAAATGATGCTTGGAGCAACAACTATGGCTGTCGTTGCGGGATTTGTTTCCAATAAGCTTTTCAACAAAGGCGGACATGGGCATGAAGAAGAGGGAGGGGAAGATCATGAGTAGGAAAAAGCAAACCAAATATGTAAGACGATTTTCAACTGCCTTTGTCATAGCTCATGCCGTTAATGCATTCTCTTTCTTTGCACTGTATGTAACAGCTCTGCCAATGTACACCGAGTTTTTTGACTGGCTTTACCCTGTGTTGGGAGGGCCGGCAAACGCCCGCCTTCTTCACAGGATTTTTGCGGTAACGTTTGTAACGCCTACAATCATTTATCTGTTGTTTGACCGTAAAGGTTTCTTCTTCTGGATGAAGCAGCTAATTACCTGGAAGAAACGGGACATGGGCTTCTTTACTGAATTTGTGAAGGAGTTCTTCGGGGCAAAAGCTAAGCCGCCAAAGCAGGGATTCTTTAACGCAGGAGAAAAGATTAACTCCATGATCCAAATTGTCACAGCGGTTTTAATTATCGGATCTGGTGTAACCATGTGGTTCCCTGAATACTTCCCACGTGAGCTGGTTCAGTTTGGCTATTTTCTACACAATATTGGCTTCGGGCTGGCAATAGCAGTTGTTGTGGGTCATATCTACCTAAGTATTCTTCATCCAGGTTCAAGCCCTGCGTTCCGCGGCGTTATCAAGGGTGATGTTGACGTGGAATTCGTCAAAACTCATTACCGCGATTGGTACGATGAATTGGTTCAGCAAGGTGAAATTGTTCCTGACGACAAAAAGAAGCCAAAAGGAGCATAGAGCTTTTGGCACGTGTTCATTGATAAGTCTCTTAAAAGATAATCCAATAACCGGAAGGGCTGTCTCTCGGGAGGCAGCTTTTCCTTTAAATAATTAATTCTATAATTGGCCCAATGTCATTTTTTAATAAGGCTCTATTATAAAAGAGTGTAGCAATTTTGAAGAAACTGTGAGCAAAAATAGGCGAGACTCCTCGGAAAGCGAGGTTATTTTTGCTTTTATAAATAACAAAGTTAAGGAAAAGAGACTTTATTAAACATGAAAGAAGGTTTCATTTATGAAAATGTCAGTAGTTTCTAAGGAGTATCAGGAGTTAAATAAAGAAATTTTTGCACTTCAAGAAGGCTGGAAATCAATGCTTGCACCAGAAGCTGTTCAGGTTAAAATAGAATCAAACACATTTGTGACGGGTATTCCTTTGGTTTCCTTTATGTCTTTTGATTTAAATATTCCACTATATTTACAGTGGATAGAAGAATTACAAACACTATTGGTGAAAAACCAGGAAGATCTTGCAGGGAAGATGGGGTCCGTTAACGAAATAATGAATGAGGAAATTGCCTTAAGATGGTTTAAGGAAGCATTTTCGATCAATCAGCCATACTTTGCCGGCTTTGCAGCTGAAAATAGAATGGAACAATGGATTCCGCAGTTCCTTGCTGAAACAGCCCTCAGGCCTTATCTGCAGCTTGCGGCTGAAAAGGCACAGCCTTATATTTCTGCTAAAAAAGCAGGTTCGGGATGCCCTGTTTGCGGCGAACCAGCTAGATTCGCACAGCTCGAAGAGGAAGGCAAAAAGGTTGTTCATTGTCCGCGGTGTCTGGCACATTGGAACGAAAAGCGTCTAACCTGTTCCCATTGCGGAAACGAAAACCATGAGACAATAAACTTTATTACCATTGAAGGAGATGCAACGGGACAGATTCAAGTATGTGATGAGTGCCATGGCTATACCAAGGTGATTGATTCCAGGCAGTTTATTGCAAAACAATCCCCTGCACTTCTTGATTTGAATACCCTTCATCTCGATTTTGTCGCCCAGGAAAACGGGTATTCTCCAGCCGGTGGAAAAAAACTTGCCAATTAAAGAAGGTGTACCCATGCAAGCAGGAGCAATTATTTTATCAGGCGGAAAGTCCAGCCGAATGGGGACAAATAAGGCCCTTTTGAAATTTGATGAAAAAACGAATATCCAAAGGATATATGAAGAATTGAAGAAGTTTTCTGAGGATATTATTCTGGTAACCAATGATTCTAAAAGCTATGATTTTTTAAAAATAAAAATAACTGCTGATCATTTTCCGGGCAAGGGCCCTCTTGCGGGTATCCACGCGGGCCTGCTGGCTTCTCCTTTTGAGGTAAATATTGTGGCAGCCTGCGATATGCCCTTTATTTCTTCAGAGGTTGCAAAAACCATGGCGGAAAGGATGGGGGATTATGATGCTGCTATTCCCGTTATCAATGGAAAACAGCAGCCTTTGTTTGCTGCTTTTCGGAAAGGGATCATCCCCGATATCCAAAAATGCCTGGAAAATGATGAGCTTAGAATGAAGCATCTTTTTAATAGATTAAATGTCTGCTATCTGACCGAAAAGGACCTTCTTCTTGATGAGTATGGTCTGGAGCGTGTTTTTTTTAATATGAACCGTCCAGAGGAATATGAAGAAGCCAAAAAGAAATTGAAAGAATAAAAGGACCTAATAGAACTATACCAACGAGTTCCGGCAAAGAGAGGGATTACGGCCATGCAGTTTTTTAAAGTCAAAACGGTCGAGGAGACCATTACGCTAATCGATGAAAAAGTAGAAAAGGCTGGCATTGTGGAGGTCCGTTCTCTTGAGGATGCCCTTCATTATGTTCTGGCAGAACCGGTAACAGCAGAAGAAAATGTGCCGGGATTTGACCGTTCCACTGTTGATGGTTTTGCGGTAAAGGCTGAAGATACGTATGGTTCTTCTGAATCAATGCCAGGCTTTTTAACAATGGCCGGGGAAGTAAGAATGGGTGAAAATGCTGAAGCACCTGTAGGCCATGGTGAAGCCATTTATGTTCCAACGGGCGGAATGATGCCTCCTGGCAGTGATAGCGTCATAATGATTGAGCACGTTGAGGAGATTGCAGGGCTATTAAATACCTACAGGCAGATAGCGCCAGGTGAAAACGTAATCCGTGCGGGTGAAGACATTAGGGAAGGTGAAATCCTTCTTGAAGAAGGCACAAGACTTCGCCCTCAGGAAATGGGCGCACTGGCGGCACTAGGAATATCGGAAGTTAAGGTATATAGAAAACTTAAATTAGGTTATTTATCTTCTGGAGATGAAATCGTTCCATATCAGACTGAAAAACTTCAAATCGGACAAATTCGGGATATTAACTATTTAACCATTTCAGGGCTCGCTCGAGAATGGAATATGGATGTTGTTTATGGTGGAATTGTCAGCGATCATTTCGAGGTTTTTTCAAAAAAGGCTAGAGAGCTTTACAACCAGGTGGATTGCTTAATTCTTTCCGGTGGAAGTTCGGTAGGAGCAAAGGATTTTACAACGGAAGTCATTCAGTCGCTCGGAGACCCGGGAGTATTCGTCCATGGGATATCGATTAAGCCTGGAAAACCTACGATCCTGGCCATGGCAAATGGTAAACCTGTTATTGGTTTGCCGGGTCACCCTGCTTCGGCCATGATTATTTTCCGATTATTCGGGGAGAGGGTTTTAAGAAGGCTTTCTGGAGAGCGTTATGAAAAGAAGCCTGAGCGTATTTTTGCAAAAATCACGAAAAACATTCCGTCTTCACCCGGGCGTTCTGATTATATCAGGGTGAGACTTTTTGAGCGGGATGGAGATTGGTGGGCTGAGCCGATTATTGGGAAATCCGGACTTATTACAACACTAGTAAAAAGCGACGGCATTGTAGAAATCGGTTCTGAAAAAGAAGGCATTTTACAGGGTGAATACGTCCCTGTTATTCCATCAAGATGAGGGGGAGCCAACATGGACACTAAGAGATATAGACGAAAAATTTATTTGGAGGACAAGCCCCGCGAGGATGCGAAGAATGAATTGCTCCAAGCCTTCAATCTGCCTCGTAAATCAGAAGTAATTACCGTTCCGGAGGCGCTTGGGCGCGTTACGTCAGAACCAATTTTCGCGAAAAGCTCCATGCCTCATTACCATGCATCCGCCATGGATGGAATAGCCGTGAGGGCAGAGGATACCTACACTGCACATGAGCAAAACCCTTTGTTTTTACAGGAGGGCGAGCAATTTACTTATGTGGATACCGGAAATGCAATCCCAGGCCGCTTTAACGCTGTCATTATGATTGAGCATGTTAATGTAATAGATGAAAATACGATAGAGATTATTGAGCCTGCCACTCCATGGCAGCATATAAGGCCAATTGGCGAGGATGTTGTCCAGGAGGAAATGCTTTTTCCTCAGGGGCATACTTTGAAGCCAGCTGATCTTGGCGTTCTTTTGGCTTCGCAAATAACAGCAGTGCCAGTTGTAAAAAAACCAATCGTTTCCATTATCCCAACAGGCAATGAACTGGTACAAGCGGATGAGGATTTATCATCAGGGCGGATTATCGAGTTTAATGGAACGGTTTTCTCTGGTTTTATAAAGGAATGGGGCGGTGAGCCCGTCCTGCATCCTATTGTAAAAGATGAGCCTGAAAAAATTAAGGAGGCCTTGATGAATGCGGCGGAGGTTTCCGATATTGTGGTTATTAATGCCGGTTCCTCAGCTGGTTCAAAGGATTATACGGTCCACATTATTGGTGAGATTGGAACAGTATTTACTCATGGGGTCGCCGCACGGCCTGGAAAACCGGTTATTTTGGGACAAATCAGTGATAAGGTCATTGTTGGTGTGCCGGGATATCCAGTCTCCGCTTACCTTGCACTGGAATGGTTTGTAAGGCCGTTGATTTGTAAATACTTGCAGATACCAGAGCCTAAAAGGCAAAGGATTTCTGTAAAACTCGGACGTCGCGTAGTGTCATCAATGGGTGCAGAAGATTTTGTCAGAATGAATATTGGCTATGTTAACGGAGAATTTGTGGCAAATCCGCTGACTAGGGCTGCAGGTGTCACGATGTCCTACGTGCGTGCAGACGGCTTATTGATTGTACCTCCTAATGTGGTGGGCTATGAGCAGGGGGAAATGGCCGAAGTGGAGCTTTTCAGGCCGCTTGAAGAAATTCAAAATGCTATTGTATTCAGTGGCAGCCATGATCTGACGATTGACCTGCTATCATCTTTAATAAAACAAAAAAGGCATGACATGAAAATTGTTTCTTCCCATGTAGGAAGTATGGCCGGCATTATGGCTATACGAAAAGGAGAAGCACATGTGGCCGGCATTCACTTGCTTGACCCAGAGACGAAGCAATATAATACTTTATATGTAAATAAATTGTTGTCAGGTATGGACATCATTCTCTATCCTTTCCTAAAAAGGAAGCAGGGCTGGATGGTTCCTCAGGGGAATCCTCAGGAAATCGAAGGGGTTGCTGATCTAGTTAGCCGGGGGGCCCATTTCGTTAATCGTCAAAAAGGTGCAGGGACCAGAATTCTGTTTGATCTCCTCTTAAAAGACGCAGGGCTATCATCTGATCAGGTCTCCGGTTACAGCAGGGAAATGTTTTCCCATTTGGCAGTGGCTGCTGAAGTAAAAGGGGATAATCGATCAGCTGGATTGGGTATCTATCCTGCAGCTAAAGCAATGGGCTTATCGTTTGTTCCCGTTGCCGACGAAGAGTATGATTTAGTCATGACGAAGGAATTTTATTATAGTGAAAAGGGTAACGAGTTAATGGCGGCCATTCAATCGCTGGAATTCAGGAAGGCTGTAGAAAATATTGGCGGTTATGAGGTTGTTGAAAAGCCTGTGCTGAAAATTCCGCTGCAGGTATAGTAAAGGGTGGGATTATGTATGAACTTTGAGATTTCGAAAGATCCAATCAATATTCAGTCCGTTATTGATAAGGTCATCGAGCGTGAAGCAGGGGCTATTACGACCTTTATCGGAACGGTAAGAGAATTGACTTACGGAAAGAAAACATTATTCTTGGAATATCAGGCCTATGAGGCAATGGCCGTGAAAAAGCTAGAGCAAATTGGCCGTGAAATAGAAGAAAAATGGCCGGGGGCAAAGTCTGCGATTACCCATAGGGTTGGCCGGCTTGATATTACAGATGTAGCAGTGGTTATTGCGGTTTCCACTCCACACCGCGCGGATGCTTATGATGCGAACCGCCATGCAATTGAAAGAATAAAAGAGATAGTCCCTATCTGGAAAAAAGAGCATTGGGAAGACGGGGAAGAATGGATTGGCAACCAGAAGGAAACAGTGGCTTACCCGGGCGGAAAGCCGGAGGGGAAGGATCTGAATGAATAAAGTTATGTTTTTTGCTCATCTAAGGGATGCAGCAGGAGAAGAATTTATTAATATGGAAGCGGCAGGCAAAACGGTTGCCCAATTAAAGGCTGAGGTAGCGGAACAATACAGCCTTCAAAATATAGAAACGGTCATGACAGCAATCAATGAAGAGTTTGCTGGAAACGAAGAGATTATCCAGGCCGGCGATGTGATCGCCTTCATTCCTCCCGTCAGTGGGGGATGAAACGGTAAAGGAGGCGGAACAGCATGATGGATAACCGCTATTCCAGACAGATTCTTTTTCCGGGAATCGGTAAAGAAGGGCAGGAAAAAATCAGATCGAAGCATGTGCTGATTATTGGTGCTGGTGCACTGGGATCTGGAAATGCCGAAGTTCTTGCAAGAGCCGGAACAGGAAAAATAACGATCATCGATAGAGACTATGTTGAAGCCAGCAATCTTCAGCGTCAGCAGCTTTACACGGAAGAGGATGTTGCTGAGAAACTTCCAAAGGCAGCAGCGGCGGAAAAGCGGCTAAAGGCGATTAACTCGGATGTTGAAGTAACAGCCATTATTGGCGATGCAACCCCTGAAATTCTGGAGGATCTAATCCAGGGGGTTGATCTGATTATGGATGCCACCGATAATTTTGAAACAAGAATGGCAATGAATGACGTCTCGCAAAAATATAGCATTCCATGGATTTACGGGGCTTGTGTGGGCAGTTACGGTATGAGTTTTACGATTATCCCAGGCAAAACGCCCTGCCTTAACTGTTTATTGAGATCCATTCCCCTGCAGGGCTTAACCTGTGATACCGGTGGAATAATCGGGCCAGCTGTCCAGATGGTGATTGCCCATCAAACTGCTGAGTCTTTGAAAATACTGGCGGAAGACTGGGATGCAGTCCGGACAGCCTTTGTCAGCTTTGATTTATGGAGAAATGAATACTCAAGTATAAAAATGTCCCGGGCTAAATATCAGGGCTGTCTGTCATGTGGGGAAAACCGGACGTATCCTTATCTTGAGGCTGAAAATATGACGAAGACCACCGTATTATGTGGCAGGGATACGGTTCAAATCAGGCCATCAGTTCAAGGAGAGATTCCACTAAAGGAACTGGCGGGTCAGCTTTCTTCACTCGGATACGAGGTGAAAGGAAACCCTTATTTGATATCAGTTGACCTGGGTGATAGCGGAGAGCGCATGGTTATTTTTAAAGATGGCCGAGCACTAGTCCATGGCACCAAAGATTTGATCCACGCAAAGTCTATCTATCAGCGAATCATGGGATAAAACAGTAAAAACCCGTACCTTCTTTTGGTACGGGTTTATTGCTTTAAATTTTGAAAACTGTCTGTATAGAGCTGGATTGTTCTTGTCTATTCCTTGGCTGCAACAAGTACAAGGCGGCCGTTATCAAGCTCTTTTTCATAAGTATCAGCTTCCTGCTGACTTAAGCCAAGGGCTTCAAATTGGGAGCGAAGCTCGTCACCGCGCTTTTTAAACAAGTTACCGATGGAATTCATAAGGCCCTGATCACCCATTCCCATTTCACTTGTTTGAATCGCTTCAGTTAAATGCTCTTCCCGTTCTTCACTGTGGGCAAACAGATGGATGTCGTCCTTCTGGTAGCCTTCAGCCTGCAGTGTCTTAATTGTCTCAAGTGCGTGTACTCCATTTTCTACTACTTCTACTTTTGGCATAATAAGTTCCTCCTTTAGATTGGTAGATAGATATACAGAAGTTAAAGCATTTGCTTCCCTTCGGACACTTTTTATATAACCTTTCTAGGGCTGAATAAACATTATGCTTTAAAATATATAGATTATAATTTGATGTAATCTAGAAAAAATGGGGAATAGAAAAATAGAAAGGAGAGGGTGCAATGAGAGAACAAATAGAAAATCAATGGGGTGACCTTCTGGCAGAGGAATTTGAAAAAGAATATTTTAAGCGTTTAATGGATTTTGTTGATGAGGAATACGAATATCGCACCGTATATCCGCGCAGGGACGATATTTTCAATGCACTAAGATTTACTGACTTTCCAAATGTTAAAGCCGTTATCTTGGGCCAGGATCCATATCACGGACCTAACCAGGCACACGGGTTAAGCTTTTCGGTAAAACCAGAGGTTGATATTCCTCCTTCTTTAAAAAATATCTATAAGGAATTAAAGACTGATACAGGCGCGCACATCCCTGATCATGGCTATTTGGTCAACTGGGCAGAACAAGGCGTGATGCTTCTAAATACGGTTCTGACAGTCCGTGCCGGAGAAGCAAATTCGCATCGGGGAAAAGGGTGGGAAACCTTTACTGACAGGGTAATTTCCCTTTTAAATGAGCGGGAAGCCCCTATAGTATTTATACTCTGGGGAAAGCCGGCTCAAAGCAAGCTCTCCATTATCGATACAAATAAACATTCGGTCATAACGTCACCACATCCAAGCCCATTGTCTGCAAGGCGCGGCTTTTTTGGAAGCAGGCCATTTTCAAAAACAAATGATTATTTACAACAGCTGGGGCAGGAGCCTATCGATTGGTCGATTCCGAATCTGTAAAGTTTAGATAAAATGGGTATTCACCAGGCCCGTTTGGCGGATGCTTTAATTTGGGTTATCATGCTCAAATTGGCACATGCTAGAAAAAGACTTGCCTTTTATTCGCGTGATTTATATTGTTAAAGAGGTCTTCCTTTTCCTGTCCGCCATGCGTTCAGAATGGATGGAAATTAATTTTGATTAGCCAGGAATTGACATGTTTCACGTGAAACCTGTCGAATACAGAAAGCTATCCTAAGAAGAGGATAGCTTTTGTTTTTCTATCATTGTCATATTATAATCAGTAAGGAGTAAGTCCTGATGGAGGGAATTCATTTGAATATATCTTTTCAAAAGCTTTTGGCAAAAATGGAGGAAGAATTGAGGGAAGCGAGAAATAGCTCGAACGAAAGTGCTGTACGTGAAAAAATTTACTCTATTAAAATATTGTGTGAGCTGCTGCTGGAGCAGGAAAAGGGACACAGCCAGGCAGAATTTTCAGTTCCTACTCCGCAGCCTGTACTAAAAGTGCAGCCCGCTTTCTCTCAGCCGGTCCAAATGAATCAGCCAAAAAAATTGAATGAAGGCGATGCTAACGGGGATTCATTATTTGACTTCTAATTAGAAAAAAAGCATGGAAGAAGGAGAAAAAAATGAAATTATTTATTATTATTGGAGCGATCAATGCCTTTTTAGCTGTTGCCTTAGGAGCATTCGGAGCACATGGCCTTGCTGATAAGCTGGAGCCGAAGTACCTGGATATCTGGAAAACAGGAGTTACCTATCAAATGTTTCATGCCACAGGCCTTATGATCGTGGCAATCCTGCTGGGAAAAATTCCTTCCAGCGCGTTATTTTCCTGGTCTGGGTGGCTGATGCTTATTGGAATCATCCTGTTTAGCGGAAGCCTGTATGCCTTGAGCCTGACAAAGGTTGGTATCCTTGGTGCTATTACTCCTCTGGGTGGAGTGGCATTCTTAGCAGCATGGGTTCTCATGATTGTAGGTACAGTAAAAAATTTATAAAAATAAAAAAGGAGCAAAGTTTGCTCCTTTTTTGTTGTTTAGGATATTGATTTCTACCTTGTGGGTAACTTGAACTAGGTTATTGTAATCCCGCTCCAGCGCCCAGCCAGTTTTTCTCGGGAATATGCTTCTTTGAATATCTTGTGAGGATCATGACTGATAGGTGATGATTCAAACAGCTCGGGGGCATAAGCCAAATCACTTTGCATGTTGGGGCTAACCCGGGCGTTTGAGCCTTTTGTTCCTTAAGTAAAGAAATTATCTTGGAGGATATGTTCCAAGAGCAGGTCCGCCCCCAAATGGATATTCATATTCAATTTCTTCATCGAAGGTTACATAATCCACATTAACCATTGGAATGAGATAACGTTGTCCGGTTTGGGGATCACTTAAAATCAGATGATCACGCCCCGCCGCTTCAATAATTCCTTTGAAAATCTTCGCATTCCATTCCCGGTTATTTTCAAAGGTAGCATGAACAGTAACAAGCTTTCCTTTGTTAAGCCTCAGGATGTTTTCAATGTAGGACTGTTCAATCGGTAGCATTCCGGGAACCTGCGGTCCGGTGGCCATAGGACTTTTTACGTTGGCTACCATACCATTCATGCCGCCCATTCCAGCCATGCCGCCTCCCTGAGGCATACCGCCCATTCCAGCCATGCCGCCTCCCTGAGGCATACCGCCCATTCCAGCCATGGTGCCTCCTTGAGGCATCATTGGCATACTCCCTGCTGTCTGGCCTTGCCCACCATACACAGGCTGTTGTCCTCCCCCAGTATAAGGCTGAAAAGTCTGCCCTTGGGTTTGTGGATTGTAATATGGATTCATTTTTTCCCCTCCTATAAATTCGCTTGAGTTTTTCAAGCAATGGATAATTGGTGTTACAATTCGGTGTCCCCTTGTTTGAAGCGATGGAAAAATAACAAGAGCAAGCAATTTTGCATAAGACTCACTGTTTCAATAATATGAAAGGCAAGAGGAGATTATGACAATCAGAAAGGATAAGGGGTCTTTTTAAAATAGAGGTTTTGGTTAAAGATTATTGTTGATATTTATCCATGTTGATTGTAGCGGAGGGACAGGAGACTCTTTGAAGAACTCTAATTATGCTTTCGTATAATTTCGTGCGATGTATATTCATAGATGTATTCCTTTGCTGTCCATTTCCTTCGTGCGAGGGCAGCTTCCATGATGTAAATTCAATGGCCAGTGGGAAAAGCTGGTCAGGGGAGGCCCCGCAGGAGAATAGTCGAGAACCGCCTGGGGAAAACGAGTGTCTTGAAGAGAAAATTAATAACCAAGTTTAATAACAGGTTCAAAATAAAAGACTCCCGGTAAACACCGGGAGCCTGTCTATTATACGTGAAGGAAGCTTGGAATACGTTCCTCTGCAAGGAAATTTCCAACAAAGAAAGCACCGAATTCACCATAACGGGCGCTCACTTCATCAAAACGCATTTCATAAACTAATTTTTTGAACTGAAGAACTTCATCTGCGAAGAGGGTAACTCCCCATTCATAATCATCAAAACCAACAGAGCCGGTAATGATTTGTTTTACAATGCCTGCATATTTGCGGCCAATCATTCCATGGCTGCGCATCATTCCGCGGCGCTCTTCCATCGGAAGCATGTACCAGTTATCATTGCCCTGGCGGCGTTTGTCCATTGGATAGAAGCAAACATGCTTTGATTTTGGAAGAGTCGGATAAAGACGTGCCAGAATTTGAGGATTCTGGTAAGGGTCTTCGCCTGCAGGGAGATAGTTGCTAAGCTCTACTACAGATACATAGGAATGAGCCGGAATAGTAAATTCGGCTAATTTTGTTTTATTAAATTCAGTTTCAATTTCATTTAGTTCTTCCATAGTAGGGCGAAGGATCATCATCATGAAATCTGCTTTTTGTCCTACGATAGTATATAAAGCATGGCTGCCTTCTTTTCTGTCCTGTACCGCATTCCACTTTTCAACAAGGCCAAGGAACTCATGTATAGCGGCCTGGCGTTCATCGCTTGGAACCATCTTCCAAGTAGTCCAGTCTACAGTTCGGAAATCATGCAGACAGTACCAGCCGTCCAGTGTTTGGGCTGCTTCACTCATCTAAATCACTCCTATTAAATTCTGCCATTTTTACATTAATTACTATATCATAGTTTCTCCCACACATATATGAATAAAACGCTTTTCCTGGAAGAATTTCCGTTTAAAATAGTATGAAAGAGGTTATTTTGAAAAAAGATAAAGAGCGTGAAAGATTAAATCCGATACAGAATGTTTAGAATACAAAAATATTTATGGTTGAAAACGTTGTCTTCTTGAATTTTGAAAAAGGTAAAGTATGCTAAAAGGGTAGATAATGAAGGAGGAAAAGCAGTGAGCGATTTATTTGAAGGATTAAAGCATAGAATCACCGGAAACAATTTGAAAATTGTTTTTCCTGAGGGTCTTGATGAGCGGATTTTAAAAGCAGCGGGACGTCTGGCAGCAGAAAGAATCCTAACGCCAATTTTAATTGGTAATATTGAAGAGATTCAGACGAAAGCAGATGATCTTGGTGTTTCTCTTGATGCAGCCGAGATTTATGACCCGGCAAATTATGCCATGATGGATGAGCTGGTTGCTTCTTTTGTAGAGCGCAGAAAAGGAAAAGCTACCGAAGAAGATGCACGGCGCATTTTACTTGATGAAAACTATTTTGGCACTATGCTTGTTTATTTAAACAAAGCAGATGGCCTTGTCAGCGGTGCTGCTCATTCAACTGCTGATACAGTACGCCCTGCCCTGCAGATTATTAAAACAAAAGAGGGAATTAATAAGACCTCCGGCGTATTTATCATGGTTCGTGAAGAGGAAAAGTATGTGTTTGCAGACTGTGCAATCAACATTGCTCCTGACAGCCAGGACCTAGCTGAAATTGCGATTGAAAGTGCAAAGACTGCCCAAATGTTTGATATCGAGCCAAGGGTGGCCATGCTAAGCTTCTCCACTAAGGGTTCTGCTAAATCACCTGAAACGGAAAAAGTGGCAGCAGCAGTAAGCGAAGCCCAGCGCCGGGATCCATTACTAATCCTTGATGGTGAGTTCCAGTTTGATGCAGCATTTGTTCCTTCCGTTGCTGAGAAAAAAGCTCCTGATTCTGTCCTGCAGGGAAATGCCAATGTTTTTGTTTTCCCAAGCCTAGAGGCGGGCAACATTGGCTACAAAATTGCCCAGCGACTTGGCAACTTTGAAGCGGTCGGCCCGATTTTACAAGGTCTGAACCGCCCGGTAAACGACCTTTCACGCGGCTGCAATGAAGAAGATGTATACAAGCTATCATTGATCACTGCTGCACAGGCTTTACAGCAATAATATGTGGGTATTTCTTAGAAGAGTTTCCTTTATGGAAGCTCTTTTTTGCGAATTAAAATTTATATCCGACAGGAAAAGGAAGACTAGGTCAGCCTTGCTCGGACGAAGAAAAAAAGTGGCTTTTTTGAGGGTTGCCGTTTGAGCTGTGAAGAAAAACAAGGGTATCCGCCTAAGGGGCTTGGCATATGCTGAGTTTTTCCAATGCCTCTTAACCAAGGAAGGCGGCAGAGGTAATAAAATGAGGCTTTGGGATATGCTATAATAAACCAATGATAATGTGAAAAAAGGAGCCAGAAAAATGAATGAGGGGCTGAAATTGCTAGTCCAGCCACAATGGCGGATCATTGACCAGTCTGCTGCAGGGGTCCTTTTTAGTGCGCTGCAGTCCTTTGGGCTGGATGATACCTTATGTGCCTCTGTCGGGTCAGGAAACGCACCTGCAACTGCAAGAACCTGGGTTCACCCCAACACAGTTGTTTTGGGGATTCAGGATACAAAGCTGCCGTTTCTTCAAGAGGGTATAGATTTTCTGAGGGAGCAAGATTACCAGGTTATTGTCCGGAATTCAGGTGGACTTGCCGTTGTATTGGACGAGGGAGTCCTTAACATTTCGCTTATTTTCCCAGAGTCCGAAAAAGGAATAGATATTAACCGTGGCTATGATGCAATGTGGCTATTAATCCAACAGATGTTTTCTGATTTTAATAAAACAATAGAAGCAAAAGAAATTAAAGGATCCTATTGTCCTGGCAGCTATGATTTAAGCATTGGGGGCAAAAAGTTTGCGGGAATTTCCCAAAGAAGACTTCGCAAAGGGGTTGCTGTTCAAATCTATCTCTGTGTAAATGGGAGCGGTAGAGCCAGGGCAGAAATGATCAGGCACTTTTATGATATTTCCAGGAGGAGCTTGGAGACAAAGTTTTCCTATCCGGAAATTTCTCCGGCAGTGATGGCTTCCCTTTCGGAATTGCTGTCTGTGGAAATAACGGTAAGCGATGTAATGCTTCGACTTTTACAGCAGCTTCAAAAGAATAGTGACTTTTTGTTCAATGGCCAATTAAACCCTTATGAACTCGAGCTTTATCCAGGATACCACCAGCGAATCGTTGAACGGAATGAAAAAGTAGCCGGGGGATAGCATTGCAGCTCCAGCGCAAAATAGTTCAGTAAGGACAGTGGACATAAATAAAAAAAGTCGTGTATCGAATTCGATTCACGGCTTTTTAATCGAGAATGCTGCTGCTTCGGTTTCTTCTCTAAAAATCTTTTTCTTAAAGTATTTTTTCTATAAAGAAATATACCACTCTTGAATTTGAGAAATGTCCAACTTCCACGCCCAGCGAGTTTTTATGCTTAGAGAAAGCTTCTTCTTGCTCAAGTATGATAATTGGCGCAGCTAGAGGCCATCTACGCCTACCTGCAATAAGTCAACTTCGAAATGCTATTCTCTACTCTGCTACTTTTTCCAGGTTTCCGTTACGGTCCATCTTAAACTTAGTTGCAGGGCGTTCTTCTTCTTCAAATAATACTAGTTTTCTCGCGCGGTTCATGATTTTCATCAGTGTCTCATAGTCTTCCTGCATGGTAACTGTATTTTGTTCAAGTTCCTGAACCTTGCTGGACAGTTCATCGGATTGCTTTCTAAGTTCATTGTTTTCACGTTTTAATCTTTCATTCTCATTTTTTAATGCATCGTTTTGATAGCTTGAATAGGTGTAGTTTTGCAGAAAAGTAATAACCGTTTCCATCGTCATTTCTTTAGGCGAAACGCTTGTATAAGAAGGAACTGAAATTGCCTTAGCTACAGGAATTTCTTTAGGGGTAAGCATTTCTTCTGCAGCCTCTAAAGACATTTCCATAGGGAAGAAAGCATCTAATTCTTCTTCTTCTCCTTCATCGTGAACCTGCGGAACGTGTTCAATTACTGTTTCTGCCACATTAAGAGGGGGGGTGTAAAGCAATTTCTTTTTGCCGCCTTGATCTTTTCCTAGAATCCGTTGTCTTTGCTTACGCTGCTTTTTTGCTAGCTGAAGGGCTTTTTCATACCGGTGCCTGACTACGGCATTCCAGCGGAATCCACATGCTGCTGAAGTTCGATTGAGCTTATCTCCCACCTCTTCAAATGCATTAAGCTGAGTGCTTCCTTCACGTACATGTCTTAATACTGTTTCTGCTAAAAGCAAATCATCTTCGTCCGTCCAAGCGTCCTGTCGTACTTTCATAAACTTTCATCTCCCTTAATTATTACAGTTTAATATCGTCAGTTTTGTATCTGGCGAATGTAACCTTCTAGTTAAAGGATGGACAGTTTTTGGGAGCTTTATACCAAAATAGCAGAAAAATTTAACATTAAAAGTTTGCTATCTACTAAAGTGCTGTAAAAGTTTTCAGCTTGCAATCAAGATAGGGAAACTGTAAAATACAACTCGGATAAAGGATTTTAAAATTTTATAGTGGTTATAATATAGGTATAAAAACTGGTTTAAATAGATAATACCGGAAAGGATGGGAAAGGAATGTCGAATGAATTTCGTGTTTGCGATGATTGTCAGGCCGTAAACCTAAAGACATTAATCCCTCGCTTAAAAGAGATGGATCCTGATGCAAAAATTGAGATTGGCTGCCAATCTTACTGCGGACCAGGCCGGAAAAAAACTTTTGCATTTGTAAATAATCGTCCATTAGCGGCTCTTACAGAAGAGGAATTAATGGAAAAAGTCGATAAAAAAATAAACAAATAAAATCGCCTTAGATATCATTCTTTGGTGATTTTTTATTTGTTAGCCCCAGTCTGTCCCTGAATGTCGAAAATGGTCGAAATCCCCTGTGGAAATTTACAGAAATTAGAGTGATTTGACATTAAAATGGGGATATAATAGAAACAAGCTATTTAGGAAGAGGGAATCCAATGGCATATTCGGCTGAAAAGCTAGAAGAAGAGAAGGTATTTAAAGACCCTGTTCATCGGTACATACATGTAAAGGATCGAGTGATTTGGGATTTAATCGGCACAAAGGAATTTCAGCGCCTTAGAAGAATCAGGCAGCTTGGAACTACATTTTTGACATTCCACGGAGCGGAGCACAGCCGTTTTAATCATTCCCTTGGAGTTTACGAGATTGTACGGCGAATAGTGGATGATGTGTTTGCAGGACGTCCGGAGTGGAAAGAGGAAGAGCGGTTATTAACCCTGTGTGCAGCCCTTCTGCATGATCTGGGACATGGCCCGTTTTCTCATTCATTTGAGAAGGTATTTGACCTTGACCATGAGGACTTTACCCAGGCGATTATCATGGGGGAGACAGAAGTAAACAAGGTATTAACCAGGATCCATAAAGGTTTTCCTAAAAGGGTTGCTGAAGTTATTGCCAAGACATCGGACAATAAGCTGGTGATTAGTTTGATTTCCAGCCAGATTGATGCGGACAGAATGGATTATTTACAGCGTGATGCCTATTTTACAGGTGTTAGCTATGGACATTTTGATATGGAACGCATTTTGCGGGTCATGCGTCCGCAAAAGGATCAGGTAGTCATTAAAAAAAGCGGAATGCATGCAGTGGAAGACTATATCATGAGCCGGTATCAAATGTATTGGCAGGTTTATTTCCATCCGGTTTCACGTGGCGCTGAGGTAATACTTTCAAAAATACTGCATCGGGCTAAGTACCTCTATGAGCAAAACTACAGCTTTAAACACCAGCCTCAGCATTTTTATTCCTTCTTTCATGACAAGGTTACACTTGAAGACTATTTAAAATTAGATGAATCCATTATTCTCTACTATTTTCAGATGTGGCAGGAAGAAGAGGATGAGATTTTAAGTGACCTTTGCAGCAGGTTTGTTAACCGTAATTTATTTAAATTTTCGGAGTTCGATCCAGCAAAGGAATACAAAAAACTTGCCGAACTAACCACATTGTTCATCAAGGCAGGAATTGACCCGGAATACTATCTTGTAGTTGATTCATCCTCTGATCTGCCATATGACTTTTACAGACCTGGAGAAGAAGGGGAACGCCTTCCAATCCATCTTCTTATGAAAAATGGCGAATTACGGGAACTTTCAAGGGAATCAGAAGTGGTTGATGCCATTTCAGGGAAAAGAAGGACGGATCATAAGCTGTATTTTCCTGTTGATTTGCTTAAGGATGACTCTTCTAAAAAAAGTATAAAGAAACAGATTTGTTCGCTGTTAGATATATAGGGAATTAATTGGAGTAGGAGTTGACCGTTTTGTTAAAAGACCATGCAAGGGTAATGCATGCTGTAATGGTTTCGGGAGAAATTATCGGCCGAAAAAAGCTGCAAAAAATGATTTATATAGCCAAGAAAATTTCTTTTCCTTTCCAAGAAAGATTTCAGTTTCACTTTTACGGACCATATTCTGAGGAATTAACACTGCGGATGGAAGAACTTTGCAATATGGGGTTTGTGGCTGAAGTTCGGGAGAAAAAGGGCGGATATTTTCAGTATCGCTATACACTGACAGACTCGGGGAAAGAGTTTTTAAATTTAAATACTATTGAAATGCCCTTTCTGGAAGACTGCCTGACAGACATGAATTCGCAAAATGCCAGATTTTTAGAGCTAGTATCAACGGTTTTATATTTTGATAATCTTGCAAAAGAAGAAGTAATGGACAAAGTATTTACTCTAAAAAGCAGCCAGCGCTATACAGAAGCTGAAATAGAAGAAGCATATAACTATATAAATTGCTTAAAAGAAAAAGCTAAGCTCCAATAAGGGACTTAGCTTTTGTATTAACATAGAGTACTTTCTTAGTTTGGTTTAGTGTCTAGCTTCAGCGGCCAGGGACTGATGTCCATCCCGCTCCTGCCTGCGATAAGTAAACACCGATCCGCATATACTTCAGCGCCATAGCTTTTCCTGGATACGGCTGTTTAGCTCGTCCGAAAGCTGCAGGATTATTATTCAAAGAAACGCTATCATGATGAAATTTATGCAGATGCTTCACTCTCGTGTATAAATCCGAGGGTCTACTTGTCCGAATACAGGGTTTATGCGCCTTTTCTATTGATCGCTTAACCTTTTTCCAGCAACGGCATAATGATTTTTGCTCATTTCTTCAATAAAGACAACTACTTTGTCCTGAGTTGCACCGGTCGTTTCCACAACAGCCTCAGTTACCTTCTCTACCAGGGCTTTCTTTTGTTCTTCAGTACGGCCTTCGAGCATTTTAACAGTTACGTATGGCATGCAATCTCCTCCTTTAAGGTATCTGTCTGTAGTTTTTCATAACAAGACCAAAAGTGCAAGGAGATAAGCTGCAGAATTTAGGATTTTCATTTTGATAAGAAATTAATTATACTTAATTAAGCTATAATCAATACAATACATAAAGCTAAGACGGATATATGCCGTTGCTTCAGCGTAATAATAGAAAACGGAGAAGGAAAGGGAGGTTTTGAGTTGGGCAGTTTATTGGATCATCTTCCTTATTCACTTCATGAGATTCCATATGTGGCACTAACCCTGGTTATAGCTTTTACGGTACATGAGTTTGCACATGCATTTGTTGCTTATAAATTTGGGGATCCTACTGCGAAAAAGCAGGGCAGACTAACATTAAATCCAGTCAGCCATCTTGATCCCTTTGGAACCTTGCTTATTTTTATTGCAGGTTTTGGCTGGGCCCGGCCTGTGCCCGTGAACCGGTTCTTTTTTAAGAAGCCAAGGCTTGCTGGAATCCTGGTCAGTGCTGCAGGTCCGGCTAGTAATCTAATTATGGTCTGTATCGCGTTTATTATCTGGTATGGCCTTATGCGAGCAGGAGTATCCAGCAGTTTGCCATCATTTGTAAAAGAATTTCTTGATCTGTTTATTCAGTTAAACGTGGTTTTATTTATTTTCAATTTGCTGCCATTTCCCCCGCTTGATGGGTACAGAATAGTGGAAGACCTTGTACCGAGGGATTGGCGTGCTAAGATGACACAGCTGGAATCATATGGATCATTAATTTTTTTAATTCTTGTTGTTACACCGCTTGACCAATATACAATCCAGCCAATCTTCGGCGTTCTGCTGCCTATTTTAATGAATGGGCTTAATGACTTTTTCTATCAGCTGCTTTTATAGAGCTTTCGATAAATTTATGGGTTTAGGAGGTATTCAATATGGAAGAGAATAAGAAAAAGCTTGCCTTTAATATTATAAAAAATGATCCTCTTGATAAGCATAAAGGCTTTGGAAAAGGGGCGCTCAGCCTGGATAATGTATCACCCGTTATCGTAGATGTTGAAGCTGGTGAAGCGGCTATTGATGTGGGGGCCATGCATGCACGAAGTGTTGTAGAAAAAGGGATCAAATTTCTTCCCTCAAAAGCGGAGGTTCCAAATGGAAAACCTTATTGGCTTGTCTGGGTAACTATTGACCGAAATGAAGAAGGGCCTTATTATGCCGGCGTTACAGCCTGCGAAATGACCGTGGACAGGGAAATCCGCCGCGGGTATAAATCGCTGCCAGAGCATGTAAACCGTATGGATAAGTCCATTAAGCGCCACATCATTGTAGATCAAATGGATGATAAGTCAAAAAAAATACTAGCAGATTTTCTTCGCCAGCATAATGCGATTTTATGGGAGAACTCCTCTGATGAGCTCAAACAAGGTCTAGCTGCTGAATAAGTTTTAAAAATTTGTCGATTTTCCAAATAATTTGCGAAATTCGTGTGTTTAGCACTTGCCGATTTTCCATAAAAAAAGTAAACTAGTTTACAGCGTGGACACACGTAAAACTAGGACACAAAAAACCCCGGCAGAAATGCCGGGGTTTTTTGCATGGGTTAGAACATCCAATCTGTCAATTTTAATCATTCCATTGAAAAATACGTTTGTACCATGGATCTTTCTTGCCACTTGTTTTCTTTTCTTTTGATTGTGAACGGTCCAGATGATCAGTGCAGTATTCAGTAGGAGCGGTACCTGTCACAAAGTATGTCTTGCGTTTGACTGGGCAATCCTTTGATGCCAGTTTTCCATTTGTCGGATCAATGTAGACCCCAACTACACCCTCTTTAGGTGCTTTGAATTTCTTAACCGGTTTGTCTGCTAAGGCATCCTCCATAAAATGAGCCCAGATTTTTTTTGCATAAGTTTTTTCAGCTGTAAGTTCAATCGGTTTCCCCTTATCGTAGCCCGCCCAAACGGCTGTAACGAGCTGAGGGGAATAACCTATCATCCAGCTGTCAGTTTCAGTTGAGCCTGATTTTCCAGCATAAGGACGTGTAAGGACATTGCTAATGGTACTGCCTGTAACACTTGAATAGCCGTTCAGCTTTTTATCAAAAATCCCTGTCAGCATTTGTGTCATAACAAAGGCGGTGGCAGGTTTTAAAACTTGTAGACTTCCATGTGGTCTTTCGTAAATAACATTTCCGTTATAGTCCTCAACTCTTGTTATAAAAGAAGGCTTTACCTTTTTTCCTCCATTTGCAAGCATACTGTAGGCATTGGCCATCTCGATTACACGTACGCCTGAGGTACCAAGTGCAAGAGAAGGCACTTTTGACATTTTAGAACTGATGCCAAATTTCTTTGCGGTGTTTATTAAGGTTTGCTCGCCCAAAAACAGATGCGTTTTAACTGCGTAAATATTATCTGACAGCGCCAGGGCCTGAGCCATTGTAATATCGCCGTCCGCGTACTTATTATTAAAGTTATGCGGGGTGTAATTTCCCTGCCCGTTTTCGAAACGGAAAGTGGTATATGCACTTCTCATCGTTGTAGAGGGAGTAAATCCCTGCTCCAAAGCCGAATAGTACAAAATCGGCTTTATTGTAGAACCAGGCTGCCGAATGGCCTGTATTGCCCGGTTGAATGGGCTTTTATCATAATCACGTCCGCCAATAAGAGCCTTGACATCACCATTTTTCGGATTCATGGCAAGGAGGCTGGCTTGTATTTCAGAATTGCTTGCAATATAAGATTTAAATTGTTTTTCAGCTGCCTGCTGCTCATCCATATTAAGAGTTGTGTAAACCTTTAGGCCGCCAAGTGCAATAGTCCGTTCATCTAAATGAAGTTCTTTTCTTAGTTCATTTTTAACAGCATCTTGAAAATAAGGGGCTGTCCGGACAAGCTGCTGCGGCCTTTTGCCGTTTAACATAATTGACTGTGAGGCTGCCGCTTTAATGTCACTTTTTTTAATATAGTGATTTTGGGCCATAGAATTCAGAACCACTAATTGCCGCGCTTTGGCATTTTTAGGTGATAGTAATGGTGAATAGATGCCAGGGCCTTTTGGTATGCCAGCAAGCATGGAAGCTTCAGAAAGGGATAATTCAGAAGCCTTTTTGCCAAAATAATATTTACTTGCAGCTTCAATTCCATAAACGTTATGCCCGTAAAAAATAGTGTTAATATATCCCTCGAGTATTTCTTTTTTAGAATAGCTCATTTCAAGCCGGATGGTATAAAAGGCTTCAAGAAGTTTTCTGGACCAGGTTTTATCATGTTCAAGGAAAAGATTTCTGGCGTATTGCTGGGTAATCGTACTCGCCCCCTGAACCTTTGAGAAGGCAGCTACGTCTGCAACAGCGGCGCCGGCAATCCTTTTGTAGTCAAAACCATGGTGATGGTAAAAATTTTTATCCTCAACAGAAATGGTAGCATCTATTAAATAGGGAGAAACATCCTTAAGGGAAACCCAATAACGTTTTTGGCCGTTATTACTCTCACCGATTAATGTCCCATCGTCCGAAAAGTAAAGTGTGGACTGAGGTACAGCAAGAGGGGGTGCACCGAGCATTTTTGCATAGCCTAGAATGCCCATTAAAAGGACGAGCAGTACTGAGAAGCCTATCAAACTGATAATGATGAAAGCACGAAGATACTTAATGGTTTTTCGAAAATTCTGGTCTGTCATAAGTTCCATATTCCGCTCACCTCACTGCATTTCATATTTGGCCAACCCGTCTCCTGCTCAAAACCTTTTCTTAACAGTATGAAAAAAAAGGGAAGATTTTAAACATCCCTTCTATGAAAAAAGAATATTTTATTTAAAAAAGTGAGATAAGATAATAGACTTTCCAGGATATATGAAATCTCCGAGTTTTCTTTACTTTTTTGCTAGATTCCTCTATACTTTTTCATGTTTGCAATTAAAGAGTTGGGGAAGTATAAAAAGAGAAAGCATGCCTTTGATGGCGCAGACTTAAGAAGAAAATTAAAGAAAATTTAATATAAATCTGAAGGGATGAATGAAAATGAGTATTTGGTTTACCGAGAAACAAACAGAGAACTTTGGCATCACAATGAAAGTGAATAAGACATTACATACTGAGCAGACAGAATTCCAAAAGCTTGACATGATTGAGACGGAAGAATGGGGCAACATGCTTCTTTTAGATGACATGGTTATGACATCTGTTAAAGATGAGTTTGTATATCATGAAATGGTTGCACATATTCCATTGTTCACTCATCCAAATCCTGAAAACATTCTTGTTGTTGGCGGCGGGGACGGCGGAGTTATTCGCGAAGTTCTTAAGCACCCGAGCGTGAAAAAAGCCACTCTTGTGGATATTGATGGAAAGGTAATCGAATACTCAAAAAAATTCCTTCCTGAGATTGCAGGAAAATTGGATGATCCACGTGTAGATGTTCGCGTTGATGATGGCTTCATGCATATTGCAAAAAGTGAAAACGAATATGATGTGATCATGGTTGACTCTACTGAGCCAGTAGGACCAGCTGTTAATCTGTTTACAAAAGGATTTTATGCTGGAATCTCCAAAGCTCTTAAAGATGATGGCATTTTCGTTGCCCAGTCTGACAATCCATGGTTTAAGGCTGACCTGATCCGCGATGTTCAAAGAGATGTAAGAGAAATCTTTCCGATTACTCGCCTTTACACTGCTAATATTCCGACATATCCAAGCGGCCTGTGGGCATTTACTTTGGGAAGCAAAAAATACGATCCTCTAGAAGTAAGTGAAGATCGCTTCCATGATATTGAAACAAAATATTACACAAAAGAATTGCACAAAGCGGCATTTGTTCTGCCTAAGTTTGTTGGCGATCTTTTAAAATAAGATAAGCATAAACGCACGTTCAGAATTTATGGATAGACATTCTGATTGACCTAAGAAAAATAATAGAGCCGCCCCGTAAAAGGAGCGGCTCTGACAAATACATATGAACGAGGGATGTAAAATGCGTTTTGATGAAGCATATTCCGGTAAGGTTTTTATAAAAAGCCATCCAAGCTTCGAGGAAAGCCAGGCAGTATTGTATGGTATGCCAATGGACTGGACTGTAAGCTACAGACCAGGTTCTCGTTTTGGCCCTAGCCGTATCCGTGAAGTATCGATCGGGCTAGAAGAGTACAGTGTCTATCTTGATCGTGAATTAGAAGATGTTAAATTTTACGATGCAGGAGATATTCCGCTTCCATTTGGCAATCCGCAGAGAAGCATTGATATGATCGAGGACTTTGTGGGCAAGGTGCTGGAAGCAGGGAAATTCCCGTTGGGAATGGGTGGAGAGCATCTAGTTTCATGGCCAGTTATGAAAGCTGTCTATAATAAGTACCCTGATTTAGCTGTCATCCATATGGACGCTCACACAGATCTAAGGGAACAGTATGAAGGCGAGCCGCTTTCCCATTCAACCCCTATCCGCAAGGTAGCGGAGCTTATCGGACCAAAGAATGTTTATTCATTTGGAATTCGCTCAGGCATGAAGGAAGAATTTGAATGGGCTAAGGAAGCAGGCATGCATATTTCAAAATTCGAAGTCCTTGAGCCATTAAAGGAAATCCTTCCGACACTGGCAGGACGCCCTGTCTACGTAACAATCGACATTGATGTTCTCGATCCTGCCCATGCTCCTGGAACAGGAACAGTTGATGCGGGAGGAATCACGTCAAAAGAGTTATTAGCCTCCATCCATGCAATTGCAAAATCGGATGTTAACGTAATCGGTGCAGACCTAGTAGAAGTTGCTCCTGTGTACGATCATTCCGAACAAACTGCCAACACAGCAAGCAAGCTTATCAGAGAAATGATCCTGGGCTGGATTAAATAATATACGCTAATTTTAGGTGCCTGGCCCCAGCCGGGCACTTTTTGAATTATTTAAGGCTAGTTGTTATAATAGGGAAATAGGTATTTTTTTGCTGGTAAATGATGTTGTGGATACTATTTTTGTGGAGGAGAAGGCGCTGAAGTTTGACAGGCTCTTGGTCTGAAAGCAAAAGAGAGCGCCTGGAGCAACACGAATGCAGTAACACAGAGCTTTTATATAAAATGATCAGTAGAATCAAGTTAAAAGAAAAGGGAGTGCGCCATGTCTGTCCCTTCAGAAATCCCTGTAAAAGTACAGGTTAAAACGATTATACATAGCGGCCAAAGCAAAGAAGAATTCCAGATGGAAGGCTCTGGGCGATATTTTATAAAAAATAATGCCTATTTTCTTCAATATGAAGAAATAATGGAAGACCAGAGGGTTAAGACCATCGTCAAGATTGGCGGGAACGAAGCACTAATTTTAAGAAGCGGGCCATTAAAAATGCGGCTTCCATTTCGCCTCCATGCAAAGCAGCAAGGCAGCTATGAGATTGCAGCTGGAACATTAGATATTGAGACTAGGGCAAATAGAATTAATCATTCATTTAGCGAAGACCTTCGCAAGGGAAGAGTAGAACTTCTTTATGACCTATCCGTGCAGGGCTCGAGAGCAGGCACTTATCATTTGGAAATTATTTTTGAGGAGGAATAGCAGTGAATATCGTTGAGCAGGTCCAGAACAAACTGAAACAAGAAATTAAAGCTGCCGTTTTAAAAGCGAATCTTGCAGCAGAGGAACAATTACCGGATGTCATCCTTGAAACACCAAAGGAGAAATCCCATGGTGATTATTCAACCAACATGGCAATGCAGCTTGCCCGTGTAGCTAAAAAGGCACCAAGAGCCATAGCTGAAGAATTGGTGGCCAATATTGACCGCTCAAAGGCTTCCATCGAAAAAATTGACATTGCAGGACCAGGCTTTATTAATTTTCACATGGATAACAGTTGTCTGACAGATTTGATTCCTGCCATTCTTGATGCTGGCGAAAAATATGGAGAAACAAACGTCGGGAACAATCAAAAAGTACAGGTTGAGTTTGTTTCAGCGAATCCAACTGGCGACCTTCACCTTGGACATGCCCGCGGTGCGGCAGTAGGTGACTCATTGTCCAATGTATTGGCAAAGGCAGGATACGATGTTTCCCGTGAATATTATATTAACGATGCAGGAAATCAAATCAATAACCTGGCGTTATCTGTTGAAGCCCGTTATTTCCAGGCTCTTGGTCTAGAGAAGGAAATGCCTCAGGACGGTTACCAAGGCGAAGATATAATTGGGATCGGTAAAAAACTTGCTGAGGAATTCGGCGATAAATATGTCAATGTTGATGAAAAAGAGCGCTATGACTTTTTCCGTGAATACGGATTGAAAATTGAAATGGCTAAGCTTAAGAAAGACCTTGAAGATTTCAGAGTGCGTTTTGATGTATGGTTCTCTGAAACTTCTTTATATCACAATGGAAAAATTGAAGACGCCCTAAAAACGCTTCGGGATAACGGCCATATATTCGAGGAAGAAGGAGCAACCTGGCTTCGCAGTACTCCGTTTGGAGATGACAAGGACAGGGTTTTAATTAAGCAGGATGGATCCTTTACCTATTTGACACCAGATATTGCCTACCATAAGGATAAGCTGGAGCGTGGTTTTGAAAAGCTCATTAATATCTGGGGCGCTGACCACCATGGTTATATCCCTAGAATGAAAGCAGCTATCCAGGCTCTTGGTTATGACAAGGATGCTCTTGAAGTAGAGATTATTCAGCTGGTGCATTTATATAAAAATGGTGAAAAAATGAAGATGAGTAAGCGGACCGGTAAGGCCGTCACAATGCGAGATCTTGTGGATGAGGTCGGCCTCGATGCGGTACGTTACTTCTTTGCTATGAGAAGCTCTGACACTCATATGGATTTTGATTTGGATTTAGCGGTATCTCAATCCAATGAAAATCCGGTTTATTACGCTCAATATGCCCATGCTCGGATTTCTAGCATTATCCGCCAGGGTGAAGAGCAGGGGATCGTGGCAGATCATAATGCAAACTTCAGCCAGATTCAAGCTGAAAAAGAAATGGAAGTATTGAAAAAGCTGGGTGAATTCCCTATTGCAGTGGGCGAAGCTGCTTTAAAACGGATGCCGCACCGAATTTCCCACTATATTTTCGAGCTTGCTTCCGTTTTCCACAGCTTTTACAACGCGGAAAAGGTTTTGGACAGTGATAATCCTGAGCGTTCGAAGGCACGACTTGGGTTAATAAAAGCCGTTCAGATTACTCTAAAAAATGCCCTTTCACTTATTGGTGTATCTGCACCCGAAAAAATGTAATGAGAAAAGCGGAAAGCTAGACAGCTATTGCAAAAATTTATTTTTATGGACAAAAAGGATTCCCCCAATCGGAATCCTTTTTTGATGGCGAAAATTTTTAAAAAATATTTTTTAAGAATTTACGAGGTTTTGGATTTCAAAAGTAGAATTAAATAGCTAGGAAGTTGTATGAACAGAGAGAGGGATTTTCATGATTTCTATGCATCAGGAAAAGAAAGTTCCAGTTCTCCCGGAGGAAGCATTTAACTTATCTTTAATGAATGCTATTCAGGCTTATATGATTATTGTTTGTCCTGAAGGCAGGATGGTTGGATGGAATTCTTATTGCGAAGGGGAAACGGGTTATACATTAGAACAAATAAAAGGAAAATATTTCTGGGATGTTTTAATTGAGAAGGATAAAAGAGAATTCTTTAGAAGGAAATTTACTGAAGAAAATCTTTCGCATATATCAGAGCAATTTGAAAGTTGCTGGATTCCTAAAGATGGCGGCAAAAAGTATATTAAATGGGCCACTAGTTTTGTGCATGGCAGCGATGGAAATATTCAATATGTTGTCGGTACGGGGATTGATATTACGGATAAAGTTGAATTTCAGGAATCGCTGCAAAGAAGTGAAACCAAGTTCCGATCACTTGTAAGTTCAATGGAGGATCTTGTTTTTACATACAACTCTGAAGGTGTATTTTCCGGTGTTTTTGGCAAATGGTGCGAAACCAATAAGGTGCCTGTAAGTGATCTATATGGAAAGAGGATTAATGACCTTAATTTGACAGAGGAGCAAAAAGAGATTCAGCATAAGGCATTTAGAAAGGCATTAAATGGAGTAAAAGCGGTTTACCAATGGGAGTTAGCCATGAGGAACCGTAAGGGGATATCTTGTTTCGAAACGGTTTTGTCCCCGATTATATTGTCAGATGGATCTATTAATGAAATCGTGGGTGTAACCCGTGATATCACCTTAATGAAGAATAAGGAAAAAAGGCTGAATAATCTGCTAAAAGAGAATGAGGCCATCTTGAGTTCTACGGCTGATGGAGTACTCGTAATTGATGATCAGAATATCATTACGTATGCCAATGACCGGGCAATCAATATGATTTCGGGACTGGATGATACGTTCATTGGCGGAACACTAAACCAGGTTATAAACGGGATTTGCGTCAGTGAAGAAGATTTTAAGACTCGTGAGTTTCTGGATAACACAATAATTGAAAAGACCTGCTTTCTGAAAAATGGAAGAAAAGTTTATTTGGAACTGGTTAAGAATAGTATGAAAGAAGAAGATAGATCCAACGGTTTTGTTATCTCAATGCGCGACGTTACGTTTAAGAAAAAGGCAGAAGAAATTCAAAAACGTTATTACGAAGCCATTTCAACAGGTATAATTGTTCAAAATGAAAAGGGTAAAATTATTTTTTCAAACCAGAATGCCTGTGAAATCTTAGGATATCCTCTGGATCACATACAAACAGCACATCCTCATACGAAGGATTGGGATGCGATAGATGAAAACGGGATGCAAGTTAAGCCTATGGAGTTCCCATACTATATAGCCTTTTCTACTGGACAGCCAGTGAGAAAGGCCAACTTAGGTGTTTATAATCTGAAAAAAGGACAGTATCGCTGGCTTCTTATGGACTCCATTCCATTGTACCGGGATGATGATCCAAATCAGCCTATTGAATGTGTGATTACCACCTTTAGCGACATCACCGAACAGCGGGAGTTTAACTTGAGAATGGTAAAGGCGGAAAAGCTGGCTGTCATTGGTCAGCTTGCTGCATCTGTTGCTCATGAAATTCGCAATCCCCTTACAAGCATAAACGGATTCCTAACCTTATTAAGGCCTGGTTTAAATACCAGGGAACATGCTTATCTGGATATTATTTTTGAAGAGCTGGAAAGAATCAATCTTGTTACCAATGAATTTTTAACTCTCTCAAAACCACAGGATCGAAGAAAAGAGATTCTTTCTTTAGTTGATGATATTCTGAAACCGGTTGCTATTACCATGTCGCCGCTTGCTAATTTAAATAATGTCACCATTCTTTGGGAAAATGAGACAAAGCCTCAAATACGAGGCGTGAAAAACCAGTTAAAACAGCTTTTTATTAATCTTATTAAAAATTCGATAGAAGCAATGTCGCGAGGGGGAGAAATTCGGATTGAGTTAACAGAAACAGCTGACAGAATAGTGGTGGCCATAGCTGATAATGGAAGCGGCATTCCTCCAGAAAGAATGAAGCATATTGGCGAGCCATTTTACTCGTTAAAGGAAAAAGGAACCGGACTGGGGATAACCATATGCCAAAAAATAGTCCGGGAGCATGGCGGAGATATGTCCGTTAAAAGCGAGCTGGGTGAAGGAACAACTGTAGAAATACTGCTGCCAAAATGAAAATAAAGATGAAGGATATCCATGAGGCGCACTCATTTTAGTTGGAAAAATGAGGGCTAGTAGGAACGATTGATAGAAAAGTGCACTGGTTAAGCTGTCATTGATAGAGTAGTTAAATTGAAAATGCCAGGTGCTGTCATGCTCGGGGATTATATTTATAAAATTTCTAAATTGATTGGAATGCCCGGGAAGATTTCCCGGGCATTGGTTTATATATGGATAAGAAAGCATTCCTGTATTAAAGCAAAATGAGGTTTGAACAAAAAAAGCCCCCTTGGTATGATACGAGGTGTCCAG
>NZ_JBYTCJ010000039.1:0-42015 GCF_058790155.1 Neobacillus sp. FW104-15D2 | reverse complement strand
ACTTCTATTTTACACGAAGCGAGTGTGGGTTTTTTTGTATTTTCTAGATGTCGCACTTAATAATACAATTTGTCATAAATAAAAAAGAAGCTCCCCAAAAAAGTATTATTTTGGGGCAGCCTCTTTGTATGTCGAAAATAAAAAAATTAGATTTGCTGGCAGTCTTTTTTATATTACTTTTAAAAAAATAATTCTTCTTTACTTTGTTAAAACAAAGTTTTAGTTTGTACATTATCTTTTTGAATTTTCCTAAGAATATTTTTCCTTTATTTAACTAATTAGTACATTAATTAATCAGAAATATTCACGATTTTTTATGGATTTTAATAAAGTAAAGTGAGTGGGTCTTTTTACGACTGCCCATAGTCTACAATTGACAAGAAGGTGATATAAATGAATTCTATCTTATTTGTTTGCCATGGAAATATATGCCGCTCACCTATGGCAGAGGCACTCTTCCGTGACCTCTTACTTAGACATAACTTGAGTACTAAGGTTAAGGTCGATTCAGCCGGAATAGGTAATTGGCATTTTGGAAAACCTCCACACCAAGGAACGTGTGAGGTTTTATCAAAACGGAAAATCCCTTATGAAAATATTACTGCAAGACAAATAACAAAAGAAGATTTTAATAAATTTGACCTTATTATCGTTATGGATGAAAGAAACCAAAAGTCGATCAAGGAACTAGCCGGGAACAAAGCCATAAACGTCCATTACTTGTCAGAATTTATTACAGAGAGTGATTGTATCGATATTCCTGACCCTTACCACACCGGGGAATTTGAAAAAGCTTATCAATTAATCCATGCAGGATGTCAGGGTTTATTGAAAAAAATTCTATCGAAGGAAATTTTGTAAAATTCATATATTATTATAGTTCATCCTATCCCTTGTCCATTTTATCTCTACCCGTGTATTCTTATAACCTGAAATGCTTCAGCATAATCGGTGTAAATTGATTGTCCTCTGTATGTTGCCTTTGTCGAAAGAAATTGGGGAGTAGTGGGATGATTTTTTCCGCCAACCTGTGTCCTATAAGCTGCTAAAGCTTTTGCTTTTTTTTCGACCTGCTCTGGCTTAAGCGGGACAAATAAATTGGGTGAAAAAGAAAGCTCACCATCGGTTTCATATACGAGTACCGATCCGTTCCAATAATATGGTCTTATTGCCGTTAAAGCAGCCTCGTGCAAAGCTGTATGATCCTGATGTTTCGTTAACGATGGAATATAGATCACTGTTGGTTTAAATGAATCAATTTCCCTTTCAATTTTTGATACCAACTCTATTCTTGGTATCACATCCAGTTTACTATGGTATTTGATTTTTTCATTATCGGTATACATGATACTATGATCAGTCACACCTAATATTTCATAAGCCTTTTCTAACTCTTTTAAACGGACCATTCCACTGTATTCTTCATATAGATTATTTTCTTTGTGAAACTTCTGATAAGTACCGTATACAAATGTAGCTATAACAACTCGAACAGCACTTTGGTTTTCCAAGTATTTCTGGATAACCCCCCCGCATCCGATAACCTCATCATCTGCATGAGGAGCCAATATTAAAACCCTTTGATTTTCATATTGTATAGCTTGCACTATTTTCACACTCCTTCTTTTCAATAAAGACCAGTAATAAACTTCAAAAATTCCTCTTGTCTTGTTGACTAAGGGGTCTTTCTATTTGGTTACCTTTTGTTGTCGAAACTTTGAATAGAAGAAAATATTGTACAAATCAATTCTTTAACGGTATAAATATTTGAATTTTAAGGAACCAATTTTACTAAGGGAATAAACAGAAAGTACTTCAAATAGTCAATCACCCCAATTATCCACATTTGAGCTAATTGAGTTATTTAACGTCAGACGCCATTCACATTAATTATTGTATTTGCATAAGAAAGAAAGGACAGGGCTATCTACACGCTGTATATAAAAAAATATAAAAAAATATATAAAACTATCATAAAATTTTTACCATTAGCTTCTACTGCCATAATAACGATTTTGATTACCCTACATTAGGCCGAAACAATATAAATTACTGCTAATGTATCTTCTTCTGTGTTTGATAATATTCCAACTAACAAAGTTGCAACATTAAACACAACTGTCATTAAGCCTAGCAAGCAGAATAAGTTTTGGCTAAAATCACCACTCAAAAAATCATAAGTGATTCCCAAAAAACTTGACCATGCTAAAACACCCCCTTGGTTGGCTTTCCCAGACCAACCAAGGGGGTTCACATAACTTTTAAAAATCTACTATTGCTTTTCTGATTTTTCCATTCTTAATATAATGTATCCAGTAAATACTTTGCATAAGCTAATGGTGTTGTATGAGTAGCTTTCCATGTTGATTCCATTTTGGCATTTCGAAACGTTATCCTTAAATCCCGTGCATTACACTCAATAAACATCGGGAATCCCTCTTCAGTAATACCTATATCCATTCCAAGATCAGCTAAACCGCTTAATTCACTTGATAATTGTTCGGCAGCCTGTAACGAAAATTTTTCAATTGCCTTATAGACTTGGTCTTTATTAAGATTCTTTCCCTCTAATAGCACATCTAACGGATAGACTTTTCCTCCCCTCGCAACATTCGTTACATAATTTCCTCCATTAGCGACTTTCCCAACAATACCTGTCACTTGCCAATGTCCCGTCTGATTTTTTTGAACGGATACCCGAAGGTCGAATGGATTCCCTTGATAAGATGCCAGTGGAATTCTTTGTTGAACTAGAAAAGTACGTTTCCTAAGAATATCCAATAAATTTTGTGGTAATTGGTTCCCAAAAGTAAGACTTTCGTATTTTTTTGTTGCTCGATTTCGAAAGGTCCATTTGTATTCATCATCCTCTTTACTAATAAGCATGACACCAAGCCCTAAACTGCTATTATTTGGCTTAATAATAAGTGAATCAAAGTTTTCCAGCATTTGAAGAATATTATTTTCATCTGCTATTAGCGTCATCGGTAAATGTTTGTGCAGTTCATTGTTCTTTAGAAGTATTTCGTGAACTAGTATTTTACGATAACGATTCTTTATATTAAAAACTATGATACCATTATTCATTAACTGCTGGACCTTTTTATAATCCCTATTGGAATTAAATAATGCACGGTTATGAATCACTCTTGGTATAGGAACACTTTGTTTCATGTATTTGTTATTTTCACCTTTAACATATGCCTGTACTTGATTTCCCCTTGGTTCAATATCCTGGATCCGAAAAAAACAGGGTATAAAATCATACATAATCCCCGCTTCTTCATAAAAGGAAAGGTGTTCAAATCCCGTTCTTCCACGTGGAATGCCATTATATATTATATTGTCTAATAGTATACCTACATACGGTCTACTCATTTATCCAAATGCCTCCTATAAATTTATTTCTCTACCACAAATGAACCAAAGATAGATTGAATCTATGATTCAGCATTAGCTTCATATCAAATGCCCGTATGCAAAATTCATAAGTAAATTGATTTTGACTAAAAACAGCTAAACTTCTAAGAATATTCACTAATGCTACTTATTCGGTTTTGACATCACCTTATAAAGATTTAAACCGAGTTCTTAATATGAATATGAAAAAATGACCACTATGTATAGGCATATCATTAGCTTCCAAACCCTATAATTCATTGGAACAGAGCAACACTCACTGATTTTGTCTGTATCCCATTACTTATGGACAATTTGTCATTGCTTTATTATGAAAAGATGCATAAATCTGTCTCAGACTTGGGTAAACAACCAAGCAATTTCCCACTATACTGAATAGTTTATAAATAAGAAAAGGATTTGATTGTTCTTTATTAAAATGGTTGGTTTTGAATAAAAATTTAATGATGCACTTGGAAATTCCATAGTTATATATAAAATAAGTTCATGTAGCATGGAGAAAATCTTTAAAAATACTGAGGAAAAAAGATAAATATTATTCTCAATAATGATTTCTTTATATAGTTGGATGGACGAAAAGAGCGGGAAAAAAATAATGTACTAATATACTACCTTTCAAGAGACAGCGTTTGGAAGGTGTTTGAATTAATTAATGATATTTTGGTTCTTTTTTATCTAATGAACTCAAAAGCATTAAATAATACAATTTCCGATATCAAGTATTATTGTATTTCAAGTTAATTTTGCAATACATTGTCAAGGCTCGCTGTTCGATCATGATTTCATCAACCTTTCTATCTTTTCTTTTAAACTAGCTGGAGCTGCTTTAACGGTATTTAGGAGGTCGGCAAATATGCCGGTAAGAGATAAATTGACCAATTTTGTGTGGAAAACGCCAAATTTTTATTAGAGCATGATGAAGTCCTAATCACATTCTTTATAAATGAATACCCTAAAAATACAGAAAACCATATTTTTTATTCGTCATTAAAAGCTGATTACTGAAATCTAATAATCATGATTAAATATAGGAAGTTTCATCCAAGAAAGGAGTGCCAAGTTGAAAGGAATTATAGTTGCTGGGGGTAGTGGATCTCGACTTAGTCCTTTAACAAAAGTTATTTCAAAAGCTCTTTTACCTGTCTATGATAAACCGATGATATACTACCCCCTCTCAATTCTAATGGAGGCAGGTATACGTGAAATACTAGTTATAACAACTCCCGAGGATAAATTAAGATTTATGAAGTTATTAGGAGATGGATCCCACTTAGGAATCTCGATAAAATATGAAGCCGAGCCATCACCAAAAGGGATTGCACAGGCTTTTATTATCGGTGAGCAATTTATTGGCGATGATAATGTGGCTTTAATATTAGGTGATAATATTCTTTTTGGAAATGCTCTTTCTGCCCGCCTTCAAAAATCAATCACAAAGAAAACAGGTGCTACCGTTTTCGGATATTATGTAAAAGACCCTGAAAGGTATGGAGTCGTAGAATTTGATCTAAGCGGCAAAGCTATTTCCTTAGAAGAAAAGCCTAAAAATCCGAAATCAAACTACGCGGTAATAGGATTGTATTTTTATGATAACCGGGTAGTAGAATTAGCAAAAAGTCTATTACCTTCTGAACGAGGGGAATTGGAAATTACGGACATTAATAAGGCCTATTTATTTATGGACGAGCTAGATGTTGAAGTGTTGGAAACAGGATTTACCTGTATTGATACTGGTACACATAGTTCATTGTATGAAGCTTCACAATGTATAAAGATATTTGAAGAACATCAAAACATTAAAATAGGATGCATAGAGGAAGTAGCCTATAAAAAAGGATATATAACGAGAGAGCAGTTAATTTCTTTAGCCAATTCCCTGCTTAAAACTGATTATGGAAGTCACTTAAAGAAAATTGCAACAAAAAATAGAAATGTATTTTAAATTAAAGAAATAAACTCTTTCTGCCTTCTCCTATTTTTTAACCATTTCAAGTCCCTCACTCTATTATTGGATAATCCAGACCCCAAAAATTGAAATTACAACAAGTTGACAAGGTCAGATGCTTAAATATCTTGAATATGATCATTTACAATTGTGAAAAGCGCGATTATGGTTAATAAATTGCATTTTCTATTTATTAATATTGTTAGAGAATCGGTTGGGAGTCGAATCACTCCCTGCTTAACGTACTCCAATAACGTATCTATGTACCCATTACTCAATTTCTTATTCATGTTTCTGATTGTATCCTGCCTTTCTTAAAAATACGGGAGGAATTAAAATATTCAACTAAAAAAGGGTGAAAAAAATTGAAAGTTCTTGTTACAGGAGGATTAGGTTTCATCGGGTCACATCTTGTTGACCAATATATTCATAACGGATATGACGTTGTTGTTCTAGATAATCTATCAACTGGGGCTTTGTCTAACCTAAATCCAGATGCCCGTCTTATCAGCATGTCTCTTTTAGATGTTACTCTCGAAGAATGTTTGCGTAAAGAAAAACCAGACATAATAAACCACCACGCTGCACAAGTTAATGTTAGAAATTCAGTCAGCAATCCTATTTACGATGTAGAAACGAATTTGCTTGGGACTGTTCGCTTGCTTCAAGCAGCAGGCAAAGTCGGAATAAAAAAATTCATATTCGCTTCTTCAGGAGGCACTGTTTATGGTCAAACTCCTAAAATAGCTTTGCCAGAAACTTTTATTACTAAACCTGTTTCACCATATGGTATTAACAAACTTGCATCTGAATTTTATATTGACTTTTACGCTAAACAATACGGTTTTCAATCAATCATTTTGCGTTATTCAAACGTATATGGATCAAGGCAAAATCCAGCTTCAGAATCCGGGGTAGTTTCTATTTTCGAAAACCGTATAAGAAACGGTTTGCCTCCCATTGTGTATGGGGATGGAAAACAAATTCGTGATTATATTCATGTGAGTGATGTTGTGGCGGCAAATATACTGGTTAGCCAATTGGAATCTCTCCCACACGAAATTTTAAATGTTGGAACTGGCAAAGGAACATCATTAAATGAGCTTCTCGCCTTGTTTTATCGACTATATCGTGGTTCAAAACCCCCAGTTTATACAAATGCTAAAGCAGGGGAACTCAGTTTCAACGTATTATCAATTAACAAATTAACTTCCTTGGGATGGTCTCCCAAAATTAGCCTCGAAGAAGGCATTATACAACTCTCCCAGGAACATGATTAAAGAATCTGAGTACGCCAAAAGGCATCCAATTAATACATTGGATGCCTTTTGGCTATTCAGGGTTTAAAATATCATACAGGACATATTTATAACCGTTGCTGGACTTTTAATACTAAGGGAAAACTATCTGTCTAAACCTAGATTACCATTATTATATTTAAATATCTTCACTCCAAATAGTTATACTTTCATATTTAAAAAATTCGTCTTGTAATATGTGTCCTTTATTCCAAGGTTTACTTTTACCGGTAAAGTGAATGATTGCTGGCTTAAAATCGTTCATCTTTTTTTTACTACTTTTTTTCTTTTTAATTCTCATAATCCTTTTATATAATTCTGTTGTGAAATTCCATTTCATATCCAACGGTAGCCACTTACTATACAAAACAGCATTTAACGCATCCTGATCTAGAAAAATAATAATACTTTCGTTATTTTTTAAATAATCTACTACAGCTTTAGTTGTATGATTTTCACGCCATTTATCAAGATTTATTAACATGACACCAGAGTTAAAATACATTCCTTTTTTGGTGGGCAGAGACAGAGCTCTATGCCTTCTTTTATTAAATTCATTAACCGCTGCTACGAAATAGTCCTCTATATTAATTTTCCATAGTTCAGTAATATCTTCATTAAGAATAATATCACTATCCAAATATATGGCTTTACGAACCTCAGCATTAAGAAGGTCAGGAATGAGTAATCTATAATATGCTTCTTTTGTTAAGTGATTTGTGAGTTTAAAGTCCTCAAAAAGTGTGGGAGAAGTATCAAAAAACTTTAATTCTAATCCGAATCTTTTTATGGACTCATTTAACTTAAACTTATTAATATCAGACAATCTACCAATGATATTAATGGACATGGGATTGTTTGATTTCTTATTTTCTAACACGGAAGTAAGCATGACAGCTGTGGGTTTTGCATAATTATCATTGCTCGTAGTAACTATTTGTATAGTTTCCAATGTTCTTCACCTTTTTCTTGTTCAAAAGATACACAGAAAAATATGCTTATATAATACAAATAACTAATTGTAAGCTGATATTTGAAAATTCAAGGTATTTGAATAGTGAATAAATTTTTTCCGAATGATAGACCCCTCCTTCTTAATTGACGCAAAAGCCTACGTTTTTTTGAATTAACAACAATTCCATCGATTTCATTTGATTTGTATAATGAATAAGCTTCTTCTATATCATTTGACCGTGGGTCAGGAAAGCTCATCGTTATATAATGATTTTTTCCTTCCAAATGACTCCTATAAAATTCGTAGTTTTTTTCTGTGCCTAGTAATAACAATTTTGGTTTCCTATTTAAATGATTAAATCTTAGCTCTGAAATATTTTTAAAGGTACTGAGTAATACCTCGTTCCTTGTATCGATTTTATCACGATGTGCAAGAGAGTTTTTACGTACTCTATATTTATATAAAACTTCCGGCACCCTAGAAATCCCCCCCATTTCAAACATTCTAGTCCATAGATCGTAATCATAAGCAATTTTGAATATTGGATCATATCCTCCAATTTTTTCAAATACACTCTTTAAGAAAAATCCGGTACCATTGCAAAGGGGAGTGCTGTAAAATTGTTCCTTCCTGAAATTTTTTTTATTGTTAAAAAAGGATTCCTCCCATTGAAGAAACTTTTGATTAATTTTATCATTCCCGGGTATACATTGAACTAATGAACCAACAACTACAAGTCTAGGATCCGATTTAATAAAATATAACTGAGTTTGCAATCTATGCTCTATGCTAACATCATCAGCATCTTGGAGTGCAATCCATTTGCCTCTTGCTTCATTAATTCCAATATTTAAGGCATTTGCTGCCCCTCCATTCCTTTCTAAATGAATTGCCTTAACTCTGGAATCCGCTATATTGTCCAATATTTCTCTTGTCTTATCATTGGATCCATCATTTACAATAATATATTCAAAATGTGAATATGTTTGTTTAAGAATACTCTCAATGGATTCCTTAAGATACTCTTCTCCGTTATATACCACTGTTACCACCGATATTTCCATAAATCTCACTCCTTACATCATCCGTCCATTTATCAAGTTATAAAAAAAGAAGAAAATAGTTTCATATGATTTTTGATTTTAATTAGGTTTCTTAAACTCTATAAATTTCCCCTTAGGTTGGGGCTTCAAATATAAGTGGATTAAAAATAATTAATACCTCCAGCTGCAACAGAGCGTAACATTTAAGTGATGAGCAAGAATCGAAAAAACATCATTGAATTGATAGAATAAATGCTCATACGTTGGATGAATTAAGGTAAGTCGAAGTGATTGTTTCTAGTCAGTGGGAACTCAATCATTATGTGAGCATGTATCAACCTTAGGAAGCCTTTTTCGTTCTTTTCGTCTGGTCTGTTATTCTTTGAGAGCATAAAGTATCTTGATTTATTATTTTTAAAAAATGAATAATAACACCATACAGTAAATTTTAAAAGTCACAATAAAGTGTTTTAAACTCCTGAAAGGTCTGCAATTTTTTATCTTTTTCAGATAATATAATTTGATTTATACCCTTCATTTTCCAGTCAATGGCTAAAATCTCATCGTTCCATAAAATACCTGAATCGTGCTCAGGGAAATATTTATTATCACAAAGATAATAGAAAGTCGTATCATCCTCTAATGATAAACAACCATGTGCAAAACCTCTTGGAATATAAAGCATTCTTTTATTTTCTGATGATAACATTACAGAAAAATGTTTACCGAAGGTGGAAGAACTTATTCTTAAATCTACTGCTACATCAAGGATTTTACCTTTTGCACATCTAATAAGTTTAGCCTGAGACTTATTACTTTGATAATGAAGACCCCTTAAAACACCCTTTTTGGATGTTGTTTCAATTTCCTCAATAGGTGAAAAATCAATACCATTTTCTAAGAAGATATTTTTTTCAAAGGTTTTTTTCATAATCCCACGTTCGTCGTAAACGGTAAAAGGTTCTATAAGAATA
Organism: Neobacillus sp. FW104-15D2; assembly: GCF_058790155.1. Classification (NCBI taxonomy): domain Bacteria; kingdom Bacillati; phylum Bacillota; class Bacilli; order Caryophanales; family Bacillaceae; genus Neobacillus; species Neobacillus sp. FW104-15D2. Next base: position 32,380 of record NZ_JBYTCJ010000039.1, on the reverse strand, counting down.
AGACCTTCTAATTTTGTTGGGAAAAATTTGTAATTAGTAAACATTTCTATGCAACTCCAATGGGAATTTTTTATATCGTATAAAAATTATTTTGTCGATTAATCATTCTTTCGCGTAGTCCTAAACTTTCGTTTGCCCTCTTAAAAACCTAACAATAAATAATTTATGCACTAACTCCAACGCTAGTGTATTTGTTTTATATAAAGATCGATCCTAAATTAGTTCTTTTCAAAAAAGGCCTATTTTTGCTAGAAGCTTGAACAAATTTATTATTAATTGAATAAAGATAAGTTAGTACCGCTAATGGAAATATCTGAATATTGAACAAGCATTTAAAAAAGTGAATGAGAGGTGGTAGGAATGAAGGTAGTCATTCTTGCTGGTGGATTTGGAACAAGAATAAGCGAAGAGTCTCATTTGAAACCTAAACCTATGATAGAAATTGGTGATAGTCCAATACTTTGGCATATAATGAAAATTTATTCATTTTATGGTTTTAATGAATTTATTATCTGTTTGGGATATAAAGGATATAAAATAAAGGATTATTTTCTAAACTATTATCTTTATAAATCAGATGTCACAGTAGATTTCACTCATGGAAATCAAAGTATAGTTCATAATCAAAACGCAGAGCCATGGAAAATTACCCTAGCTGAAACTGGGTTAGAGTCGATGACAGGAGGTAGGGTAAAACAGGTTCAAAAATTTATTGGAAATGAACCTTTTTTATTAACCTATGGAGATGGAGTTAGCGATGTAAATATAAATAAGCTCATAAATTTTCATAAATCACACGGTAAGTTGGCAACACTTACTACTATTCAGCCAACAGGCAGATTTGGCTCATTGGATTTATCAGAGAAACAAGAAGTCTTAGAATTCAAAGAGAAGATAAAAGGAGATGGAGGATGGATTAACGGCGGTTTTTTTGTTTTTGAGCCAGAAGTTTTTGACTTTATAGATAATGAAAAAACAGTTTTAGAAAAAGAGCCGCTTGAAAGGCTTGCCGAACTTGGTCAGTTAATGGCCTATAAGCATACCGGCTTTTGGCAGCCAATGGATACTTTAAGAGATAAAAACTACTTAGAGGAGCTCTGGAAATCGGAAAAGGCTCCTTGGAAAATATGGAGTTGAAATGAGGTTCAATGCAATGTTAAATAAAAAATTTTGGAACGGAAAAAAAGTCTTTGTTACAGGCCATACAGGATTTAAGGGCTCATGGCTCTGCCTATGGCTCCATTATTTAGGTGCCAATATTACTGGGTATTCCTTAAGTCCGCCAACAAATCCTAATTTATTTGATTTATGTAAGATAAACGAGATTACAAACACCGTATTTGGCGACATTAGGAATTATACGTTACTTAATACCGTTATTTCAGACTTTGATCCAGATATTATTATACATTTAGCTGCACAGCCATTAGTAAGAGAATCTTATTCCAATCCCATAGAGACATATGAAACAAATGTATTAGGGACAGTTAACGTATTTGAAGCTGTAAGGGCACTATCGACAAAGTCAAATAAAAAGAGGGTAATAGTAAACGTGACCTCTGATAAGTGCTATGAAAATAAGGAGTGGCTCTGGGGATATCGTGAGGATGATAAATTAGGCGGCTTTGACCCATATTCTAGCAGCAAAGCTTGTTCGGAACTCGTTACCTCATGTTATCTTCAGTCTTTCTTTTATCGGAATAATCAATATGGTATTGCTCTAGCTTCTGCAAGAGCGGGTAATGTAATTGGCGGCGGTGACTTTGCCAAAGACCGCCTATTACCAGACTGTGTAAGATCCTGCCTTGATAAAACGGAAATTATTATAAGAAATCCGAATTCATTAAGACCATGGCAGCACGTATTAGAACCACTAAGCGGATATCTCTTACTAGCTGAAAAACTCTATAATGATGGTTATTTGTATCAAGGCAGCTGGAACTTTGGTCCATCTGAAAAAGATACTCTAACTGTAAAAACAATCGTGGATATCTTTTTAAAACAATGGGGAGAATCCGCTTATATAAAGATACAGGGAGATAATGCTACTCATGAAGCCAAAATCTTAAAGCTGGATTGTTCCAAGGCAAAACAGCTTTTAGGCTGGGAGCAGCGTTGGGATGTAGATGAAGCCATAAATAAGGTAGTACTATGGACAAGGGCGTTCATTAATAAACAAAACTTAAAGAAAGTTTGTTTAGAACAAATTGAAGAGTTTGAACTAAAGTCAAAACAATAATCGTGAACTTCTATGGCACAAAGAACTTCCGCTCATTTCATTTCCCAACAAATAGGGAAATCTACGATATTAATTTTATCAAACTTTAACTATATTAATTGCAAAGTTTCATTTAAGATCTGATTTACCGACCGAAAGAGTATATTTATTTTCATAAAGCAGTAAAGTTCTTAACATGATTAAATGCTAATAAACAAATTCAAAAAACCTCAACTGATATTAAAAAAATGAGGGATGCAATGTGAAAAACAAACGAAATCCAATTCCAGTTGGGTTCTATAGGAGATTAGAAGATTTTATCTATTCCGAAAAAAGCAATATGAATTATTTTAAAGAAATATATCCTCAAACCGACGTACCAAAACACATACAAGAATTTGAATTAGGTCCAAATGTATATATTGGATTGTGGTCCCAAATAGAAAATTGGTGGAACCCCAATTATTTTGAACAAGCATATGTCACCGTATTAGAACAAGCTAGAGTTGTGGGGAAACGCGGATCCATAATTACAAATGACAATAAAATAATTCACGATTATTCATACGAATGGGTATGGCAAAACCCTGAGGAACATACTCTTTTTCAAGAAAAAAAATTGTATCCCATTTCAATGTATTTGAAAAACGCAGCCATTTTAACACTCACATTCACTACTAATTATTATCATTGGTTAATAGATACAATACCTAGACTTCATCTTTTGGAAAAAAGCGGATTAAACATAGAGAAATATATTGTCAATTCTCCAAAAGAACTCGAATTATTGAACCTGTTCGGTGTACCGTCTGACAAAATCATCGTACCTAATGATAAGACTCATTTGCAAGTTGAAAATTTGATTATCCCTTCACAGTATTACGTAACACCAAAATGGGCATGTGATTTCATTAGAAATAAGTTTCTTCCGCCTAATATCAATTTTGAAAAAAGGAATAAGAAAATATATATTACTAGAAATGGAATTGAAACCGCTAGCAGGAAAATTCTCAATGAAGAAGTTATTTTTAATTTCCTACAAAAAGAGGGGTTTGAAAGATATGAATTAGAGAAAATTAGCATAGCAGATAAAGCAAAATTATTTTCACAGGCCGAATTTGTAATAGGTCCTACTGGAGCAGGTCTCACCAATCTGATCTTTTGCAACCCAGGAACCAAGGTAATTGAGATTTTCCCCTCTAATTTTGTACCCCCACAATTTTACCTAATCAGTCAACTATATAATTTAGATTATCATCATTTACTTGAGACTAACATAGGTACATCTAATGTGACGAACTTTCATGATATTATTATCAATGAGTCAAGGTTTTTTGAATACTACCAAAATTTAAAATAAAAAAACATGCATTGATAAGGGCCATGATACGAATCATATCATGGCTTTACTTCTTATTTACTCATTATTCTTTTCCGTCTTGTTAACTAGCTTATTTTTCTGTCACCCATGGTTTGAAATTTCCTTTTTACAAAGGAACCAAATTCACTTAAAATCACCGCTCATTGACCGCTGACTGAGGCATATGCTGTAGGTGGTCTAAAATTGCTTGTGCTAATACTTTGTTATAAATAGGCACTCATTCAAAAAACGGTTTTTTGTTGTAATGAAAAGATATCCACCCACCTTCTCTTAAGGTTTTTTGAAATGACTAGTAAGATAAATGGCACCAAAAATCAAAGAGGAAAATAGCTTTATAGTGAATACGAATTACATTAAAGGCTAAGTATAGAAAGGCGTAATTTTTGTGCCCTCAACCACAAGTAAAATGCTAAGGGAGAAGAGAATACAGCTTCAGCCTTAAACCAACTGAAGAAAGGAGACCAATTGGGGAATTAAATGATTTTAATATACTAAAATTTAATATATACTTCAAAGAACAATTTCATAAAACAGATTTTATTACTTTTATTACCATACTATTCATATTCGATTTTAAGGGTTCACTTCAATCTCCTATGCCATTCAGCCGTCAATCTAATACCCTCATTAAACGGCACCTCAATCTTAAACCCGGTATCCTTGCTTAGGTTTTCATTTTTCAAATCTTCAATTGACATATAAACACCACTATTTTTATGTCTTCCAAATCCTAGAGTAGCATCAGGTTTAACGATATCCTTTAATTCTACTAAATAATCTTTTAGTGGTATCACTCTACCGCTGCCAATTACGTATTGATTATAACTTTTTCCTTTTTCTGCGATATATCTGTATGCCCTAGCTACATCAGTTATGTATATGAAATCATATAACTGATCCGCCTTTGTTAATGCAGGTTCATGGCCATTAATTAATTGCCGAATAACATTATTTACTAAACGGTTTGATAATTCACCTATACCATAGGTATTTGTAAGTAATGGCCAAAAAAATTCCATGTTAAGTTTGCTTGCTTTTAACTTACAAAAGAAGTGAGCTGCCAGTTTCGCAGTTTTATATGCATTACCTTGATTTTTCGTTTCTTGCTCTTTTGGCATTTCGATTAAGCACTCTTTTTCCTGTATACTTCCCGCTCCAATGAAACGAGTGCACCTAGTTTGGTATGCTAGATCCATGGCATCCAGCGAAAATTTAATGTTGCTTATTTGTATATCATAGTTAGATTGCTTTTCTCCAGAAACTCCTTCCCACCCTAGATGAAAAAAAACATCATAATTATCATTTATTTTTCTACTTGCATCTTTTAAAGCAGATAAATCATATTCTACTATCTCAACATTTGCTATATTTTGTAACTTAACTATGTTTTTTGAATCTGGCCTTATCATTGCTAATACTTTGTATCCGTTATTAACCAAATCTTTGACTAAGTGGTGGCCGACAAAACCTGTAGCGCCTGTAACTATAGCTTTTTTCATAATAATCACTCCTTTTATATCGTGTATGTGGATTACAGATTGTCCTATGATAACTTATTTACTTTTTACAAACTTTTAATGGCGCTAACTCCTTTTATTTTTTCTACTTGAGTGGAATTCAAAATCTCTCTTTGGAAGAAATTTAGTGTACTGCCATAAAAAAGCCTGCTTTACTTTTGTTTGGGGTTCCCAACATAGCAAAAGAGGCTCCATAATCTTTTGGATATCACCCTTCAATCCGGGAAATAATGTGTAACTTGTTCATTTTTACTGTCCGCTTTTAACCAATTACGGCGAACATGTACACAACAATTTGCGAAGTTGACGTCTGCTATTTTGACATAGGCAGATTTAGGTATCCACATCCTGATAGCTTTTGGGCTTCGAGTTGTTTTGCAGCCTCACCCTTTGAGAATTCGCCTGATGATGTTCGTGTTCCTCGGGTCAGAATTTTGCCTCCAGCTTCCTTCGGATTCCACCTCGCGTTTGACACCCTTGCTCTTGGTAATGGTTGTCGCTATCTCCCCCATAACGGACTTTCACCATCTAGCGAATGCCCATGCGCGACGCACAATGAAAAAAGGCATTGGAGACCCCAATGCCTTTTTCAGCAACTATTTTATAATTTCGACCGATACTCAGCCAATCTTCTTACTGCCAGTTTTTCACAAGCTAAAAACAATAAATTTCTTTCCTCACATTGCTCCTTTGTTAAGACCTTTTTATATTCATGAATGTGATTCCATAGATCATCTGAAGAATCCCAGAGAGAAAGTAAGGCTAATTCAGGGTCGGCCATCCCAAATTTTTCATATAAAAATACATAAAACGGCGGGTGACTGAAATGAGGTTTTCGTCTTTGTTGAGGATGTTCTTGATGAAAACCGACAGTTTTCCCAACGCTTTTAAAGGTGTAGCCCTTTTTGTAAAGTCTATAACCAAACTCCCAGTCCTCCCCTCGAATAAGCCGGTCATCAAACCCTCTTTCCTGCAAAAAGATATCCTTTGGAATGGAGACACAACGAGTAATAAAAAGCAGCCATGGGGCAACTTCTGTACTTAAAAAAGCTTCCTTCACATTGTCAGGAACAACCTCCCATTGCCGCACCAATGGATAGATACAATTAAAATTTGACCTGAGGTCCTCAGGTTTAATCACAGGTGTCACCTTTTTGGGGGAATCTGTTTGACCTACAATATCCCGAAACAATTTACGTTCCCTGCGTGAGAAATCCGGAAAATAATGAGTAAAAACCATATTGAAACAATAAGGGGTTCCAGAGATAATGGCATTTTTATGCTGGGATTGCAAAAGATGGAAATCAGCAAGGAAACTGGGAAGGACAAGTAAATCTGCATCACAAAAGATCAAAATATCACCTTTTGCATAGGATGCACCAATATTTCTTGCAACTCCCTGTCCTCTCCGCTCTTCCACGCGGATGTATTGAAGGGGATACTTCCCTGAAAACTCTTTGACTACCTCTGCCGTTACATCTGTCGAACAATCGTCTATAACAATGACCTCAAACTGAACAAATGTCTGTAGTTCAAATGCAGTTAATGTCAGCCGAAGCTGTTCAGCACGGTTAAAGGTTGGGACTATTACACTGTATAAGATTCCCACCTTCCTATCCCCTCCTATTTAAAGACATTCCATAGGAAAAATAAATTATCATTATAAATGAGTCCGGCCCTTTTTAAATACCTCAAGACTTTGTTATGAAAATAAGATTCTAACACGATTACACCGTCTAACTTATTTTGGTACAGGCTTTTCTTGACACTATTGATTTCTTGCAATGATGGACTTGTAACATATCGCTCTACCCGAAGCCCATCAATACCCTGAATGGCATGTCGATAACTTTCGCATCCCTTTTCACAGCCAAACACAGCTAATCTTGGCGTAAGCCATTTTATATTTTCAGATGAAATCTGCATCACTTCCTTACAGGTTTCCCCTTCGTCCTTACGATGGAGCGATTTATCATGTACCCTCCATTTATAAAGCACCTTTGGAATTTTTACAATTGGCTTTTCACGCATAAATCTCATCCAAAGATCATAATCAAAGGCAATTTTGTACTTTGGATTATATCCCCCGACTCGCTGAAACAAATCCTTTGAGAAAATCATCGTTCCATGACAATTCGGATTTCCAAAAAAGCGGACATTCCTAAGGTCCTGAGCAGTTTGATGATGGTTGTAGTCATCCTCAATTTGTTTCAGTCTTTCCAAGGTGACAGGCGGAACACCATTAATGCACTCAATCAATGTCCCAACAGCTGAGTACTGAGGATCCATAAAGCGAACCTGCTCTTCTAATCTTGTTGGAAGGCTGATATCATCCGAATCATGAACCGCAAGCCAGTCACCCTTAGCGTGACTGGCCGCAATATTTAATGCAGTAGCGGCCCCCTGATTTTTTTCAAGATGAATTATATTTGCTTTATTAGCAAATTGCTCTAGAATATTTCTTGTTTGGTCGGTCGAACCGTCATTAACTATCACGAGTTCAAAATCATCATAAGTCTGCTCGAGAACACTTAAAATGGCTTCCTGTAAATGCTTTTCACCATTATATACGGCCATTATCACAGACAGCATCCGAACTACATCCTTTCACTTACCTATTTTGAAAGAATAAATTTGATAATTCAAAGGGAATTTTATTTTTAAAAAGATGAGTTTTTTCGCGGAAAATCACCCGTGACTCCTGATTTATATATTCACCGCTCCAAAAATAATCAAAGCTCCAAAGACGATCCTTATACTTTTGATTTCCAGCTTGTTCCAAGTCCTGTTTATACTCAGCTAATAAAGAATAAAGTAGATTTCCTTTATCCTTTACAAACTCCTTTAAATATTGTTCAAACCAGCTTCCTATACCGGAAAAATGAATAAAACGGAGCGCCTCACCGTTAACCTTCTTCTCTCCCTTTTCTACATAGAGATTCCTTTTTGGTAAATTCCAATTTCCAATGTTATAGCCAGAATGCTTTAGAATATGAACCCTAAATAATCCCGGAGCTAGATCAATCCATTTTTGGTCTAAAAAAAGCCCTCGTTTGAGATCAAGGTAACAAAAATGATAGAGGCGTTCATTCCACCATTTAAGAAATTGTTCCGCCTCTTTAGAGCGGCGCAGAGCAATAAACCCCATATTGAAGCTTCCCACTCGAAGTTGATTCTCTTCAATTCGTATAATTTCAGAAATATGGTCCATGGGCTCAAGGTGATGCGGAGTCAGTATAATAGCCTCATTTTTCAAAATTTCCTCAATTTCTTTAAACCGGCTATATATCTTGACATCAGAATCGATATAAACAAATTTTTCCCTGTCAGGGTATTTGCCCATAGTATAAATTAGTAGCTGAGCCTTTACCGCACAAGCTGCCTCATAAATGGAATACTTAAATATGAATGAATAAAATTCATGAATTCCCATTTCCTTTGGTAGAACTACTTCATCGAAATAAGGGCAGCTTTCAGCCTCTTTCATCATCTCAAGTTCCAGAAGGCAGACGATTAACTTCGAGTCAGGCATATGCTCTTTTAACGATTTTGCCATCGTAATTGCTTTTGCCATATGGTTGGCACAGACTGCCGTACAAAATATCAAGCCCTCACTCCCTTATAATAGCGGTGCGGATGATTTTGAAGCCAATTCCAAGTAGATTCAATCATTTGTTTAAGTCATTCTTCAGTGTCCATCTTAAATTAAAAATTTCTCCAACTGTTGGATTTTTCAACAAATATTCTAATTCTAATATATGTGCATTGGCTAAATCGGAGACATGAATATACTAATTTAGGTCAAATTCCAAAGTAAAAAACAAAGCTTATGATGATCTTATGACCAATAATCCTGTCTTCTCATTTATATTTCTAAAATAAACAAGTTCCCAAAAGGCCCATTACCTTTAATGGATTTTTCTATACCTTAGTGTTTAGTTAGAATAGTCCGAATAAGGTTCATAGTTATACAGTTAATTGATTATTTAAGGAAGTGGACCTTTTGTAAGGATGGCTTTCTGCCCCTAATAGCAGTGTTTAAAACATTAGCCACTCCTTGATGTTCATAAAAAGATGATCTTCAATTGGAAATAATCTGGTTGGATACAGGATTTCACGTAATCCTAAGGAAATCTTCGCTATTCTAACGGCCATTACCAGTGTAACCAGTATTTCTTTTTTAGCCCCTTTAAATAAAATTTCGTTACATTACACGATGGATAAACATATGATTTTAGCGTGTCGATTGGGGGGTTTTTGGCGAAAAAACTACATCCGCCTGTAGGTATTTATTCAACGGTTAAAGAGTGGTTTGATGCAAAAGTCGAACCATTTTTCGAAAATAGTTTCACATAGGAAATTTATCCGGTTTACCATTTTTCTAGACAAATTGAGAACCCGTCTGTAAGCTATCCTAAATATTTATCCGGCCTTGGTAAGTGGGATTCCGGAAGTACGGGTATGGGGGTATAACGGGTCGATTATTACGCCAGACAATTTGCTATGGGAACATTCTATTGAATGGGTACCCCAATTTTGGTCGTTCCATTTTTTTGAATGATCCAATTCCATCCATTACTGACCAGATTTGAAATTGCTGCAGATTTAACTCATATCGAGAGCAGAAACTATTCCTTTTGGATGTATGAGGTGCTGCCCCGTTTTCGTTTGCTGAATGAAAGTGGGATTAAGGGGGACCAATATATTGCGGGCTATGAACCGGAGCATGTCCCCTTTCAAGAGGAAACCTATAAGAAACTCGGTATTGATAAAGTGTTCCGAACCTATAATGAGTTCCTTGCAAAGGTGGAAAAGCTGATTCTTCCTTCCCAGCCTGATTTTTTAACCAAATGGGATATGATTTTCTCCGCAATGCCTTTCTTGGATCGGAACCGCTGCCGACACCGAACAAGCGAATCTATATTCGGCGAAAAGGAGCACGCCGAATTTTAAATGAACAGGATGTCATTGGGATGCTGGTTGAATTGGGCTTTCTTGTAGTCGATCTAGAAACGATGACGGTTGCAGAGCAGGTGGCTCTTTTCTCAACATCCGAAGTGATTACTGCCCCACATGGAGAAGGGCTTACAAATTTAACCTTTTGCCAGCCGGGAACAAAAGTACTTGAAATCTTTTCTCCCGCTTATATCATCTGTCTCTATTCGATGATCAGTTCCTTTGGTAATCTTAAACATTATTATTTTATTGGTGATTACGGAAAACGTGGCCCCGGAATGAAAGAGGATTGGTCCGGATTTGACAACATGAAGATTAAAATGCAGTTTTCTTAAGCCAGCCCCGGAAGTAGGAACTGGCTTTTTTCAACGGCTCGCGCGCAAGCTATACTGCTATCCCTAGTCTGTTATTGCTGCGATTACAAGTTCGATCAAGCAAAAACCCCGTTGCACCATGAAATTAGAAGAGTTTGCAAATTATAGAATACTCTCTGAACTTATTTCATCTATTCATTACATAATTTATTGAGCAATCTCTTCATTGATCCACTCTTATTAACTATTAAATCTAATATTAATACCCAATCAAATAGTTTTAGTTTGAATAGCATATAAAAGAAATTATTTAATGCATTTATTGAGACAAGATACTTTTTATTAATGAAATAAAGAAAAAATAAGGGGTGTAGAAGTGAAAAAAATTGTGATATCTGGGGTGGCTGGTTTTCTGGGATCTCACCTCGCTAAAGATCTAATTGATCAAGGAAATAATGTAATTGGGATCGATAATCTTTATACAGGGAAGGAAAAGAATATAACCGATTTAAATAAGGATCAATTCACCTTTATTAATACTGATATTTGTTCAGATGAATTATTAAAGCATCCGTTATTAAAAAATGTCGATGAAATTTACCACTTAGCATCTCCAGCATCCCCTAAGTACTATCAAGCTCGTCCTTTCGAAACAATCAACGTAAACACGATCGGAACTATCAATATGCTTGAATTAGCAAAGCAAAATGGAGCCAGAATTCTTTACTCCAGTACCAGTGAGGTATATGGTGACCCCGAAATAAGCCCCCAACCTGAAACCTATAGAGGGAATGTCAATACCTGGGGACCAAGAGCTTGTTATGATGAATCAAAAAGATTAGGAGAGGTTTTTTGTTATCTTTATTACACTTTATTTAATGTAAAAGTTAGAGTAGTCCGGATTTTTAATACCTACTCAGCCGGTTTAGCTAATGATGATGGCAGAGTTATTTCAAACTTCGTCACTCAAGCCTTAACAGGTGAAGATATAACCGTTTACGGAAATGGCGAACAAACCAGATCATTTTGTTATGTTACGGATACAATAGATGGTTTTAAAAAAATGATGGAAAGTGAAACCGCAAGTGGGGAAATTATTAATATTGGAAATCCAACAGAATATAAAATCATTGAAATTGCTCATCTTGTTAAAAAACTAACAAACTCCGAAAGTAAAATCATATTCCTCCCATTACCTGAAGATGATCCAAAACAAAGGAAACCAAATATTCAAAAAGCAAAAATGCTTCTTAATTGGGAACCGAAAGTTTCTCTAGAGGAAGGTCTAAAACAAACTATAAAAATGTACAAAGAAAAACTGGTAAACTGAAAGTTTGTTGTTGTTTGGAAATTCACCAATAAAATACCAAATAGTTTTGTGTCTATACCCCTTCTCGAGAATCAACAAAAAGTAGAAAGGTTCGATTAAAATTGAGAAATATTGCTGTGATAGGAACAGGATATGTAGGTCTCGTAACTGGCGTATGCCTCTCTGAAATTGGTCATTCTGTGATTTGCATTGATGTAGATAAAGAAAAAGTAAAAAAAATGAAAGCTGGAATTCCGCCTATATATGAGCCCGGTTTAGAAGAGTTAATGCACAAAAATATCAAAAATGGACACCTTGACTTTACGTCTGATTATGCAAAAGGATTAAAAAATGCTGAGGTTATTTACATCACAGTTGGGACCCCTCAAGATATTGATGGCTCAGCTAATTTACAATATATTAAGCAGGCAGCCAAAGAAATCGCCCTACATGTTACTCATGATGTAATTGTTGCAACAAAAAGTACAGTACCTGTAGGAACAAATGAACTTGTTTATAAAATTATTCAAGAAAATTTGATAGAGAACGTCCAGGTTGATATTGTTTCTAATCCTGAATTCTTACGTGAAGGATTTGCTATATACGATACTTTTAACAATGACCGAACTGTCATTGGAACAAATCAAGATCATGCAGCCAAAATAATGGAAGAAATTTACCAACCATTGAATGTTCCAATTTTCAAAACGGATATTCGTAGTGCTGAAATGATTAAGTATGCATCGAATGCTTTCTTAGCAACGAAAATTAGCTTCATTAATGAAATTGCTGTGATTTGTGAAAGAATTGGTGCCAACGTTGAAGATGTTGCTTATGGAATGGGACAAGATTCGCGTATCGGTCCAAGATTTTTAGAGGCTGGAATTGGCTACGGCGGATCGTGTTTTCCTAAGGATTCCATTGCTCTGGTTCGATTGGCTGAAAATGCGAATTATTCTTTTAAAATCTTAAACTCTGTTATTGAGGTAAACAAAAAGCAACAGCTGCTACTTCTGGAAAAAGCAAAAAAACGGTTCGGAAGTTTAAAAGGAAAGAAATGCGCAATTTTAGGACTTTCTTTTAAGCCAAATACAGATGATGTTCGTGAGTCGGCATGTATATATATTTCAAAACAATTGATTGATGAAGGTGCTGATGTTTTTGCTTATGATCCAATCGCCATCGAAAATGCCCAAAAAGTATTAGATCCAAAAGTTAAGTATGGCACAAACATAGGAGAAGTACTTCAAGGTGCTGATATTGTTTTCATTTTAACAGATTGGCAAGAATTCATTGATTTTCCATTAAATAAATATTCAGTTTTAATGAAAGAACCTATCATTTTTGATGGTCGTAACTGTTATCCATTAGAGGATGCTAAACAATATCCAATAGAGTACCACTCCATAGGCAGAGAAAGTATAACCAATAATCAAAACTAACCTACTAAAAAGATTGCACAAAACTCAAGCAGATAAATCACTTCTCATTCTGTTTACTGTCTGTATGTCCAACCCTTTTTTAAGCCTCACTTTTAAAACCACCGACTTTTCTTCATAGTAAAATCCCCTTCGAGATAGACAGTTGCGAACATATAAGATGTTCTCTTTTTTACTGTCTACTTTGAAGGGGATAATTTCATATATCAGATTTTTTTTTAAGATGATGTATTATTATAATTTATCCTAAAACCCGGCAAGAGCTTTTGCATATTCCAGCGGCGACTTAAAAATACTTTCTCTGAGTTTATAATCCCGTATTTCCCTAAAAATTTTATGTCCATAACCCGCGTTAACTTCAAGGAAATAAACATTCCCTTGACTGTCTAATATGAAATCGAGTGCAACATCCCCAAAATGTCCCAAATTTATGTCCATGCTTTGGCCTGCCAGGATACAGGCTTCTACAATTTTTTTGGCTGCCTTATCAGCATTTTCTCTTTCAAAGCCATAAAACTCCTTTAATGCTTCATTTCCGGGTAATATTTGTTGCGTATACCTAATATTTGTTATTACACTATTCGGTTGGGCCAGCCTGCCAATAAACCCGCTTACCTTCCATTCCATACTTCCGTCCTTTTGAAGATACGCACGAAAATCGACTTGTTTCTGATTCGCTTGGTAAACTACACCTTGCTGTATAATATACCCACTTTTTGTAATTAAACTTTCCAGAAAGGACTTCAATTCGATTTCTGTTTCAAACTGATCTTTTTTCTGAGTATCCTTTAAAACTCTTGTTACTTCATATAAGTTCTCCAATTTCTTGACTTGTATTATCCCGTAGCCTCGTGATCCGTATCTTCTTTTTAAATACAGGACGCCATATGTGTTAAGCATTGTGAAAAGTTGTTTAAAGTCTTGGAATTTTTCTGTATAGGGAACTTTCGATTTAGTTTCCGGGTTGTTGAATAGAGCAGAAAAAAATTCCCATTTTCCTGTTCCACTGCTATTGATGAATCTGCCATTAGTTAATTCTTCAAACAGGCGCCGGTACCTCTTGCCGACACCCCCTGTCTTCTTGTTAAAAACAGCACTTGGAATTGGAAAGGTTCCTTCCTCCCAACTTTTTTTGGGGTTATTTGAGTTATAATAATAACCCTTTATAGACTTAGCCCCTTCGTATACCTCTGATAGTGGAAAAATAATAACCAATCCTTTAATTTTATGATAATCCTTAACCCAGGGCAGCAGAATATTTCTGCTTCGGTTTAAATGGGGAAAATTGTTCCCTCTAACAATACCAAGCACAGGCCCGATGTGAAGTTCTTTTCCCTCCTTTCGGTATTCAAAATCTATATCATCCGGTACCGTAAACGGTGCCATTAGACTGTATGATATACCCATTCTATTTTCTTCAATGTCCTCTGAATAACCGATTTCAACTTCTCTATTCCAGGCACCGAAATGAACAACAAGCTTTTCACCTTCGTTCACATTCATATTTACTCCCATTGATTGATTGAAATAAATCTTTTCATCAATTATTGTTTCCATTTTTTTGATATACACTTACGCACCTTCTCATTCTTGAAAAATTGAGACAAAAAGAATCTGAAACTATAAATATTGGTTCCCTTCCCCGTAACAAAACAAATAAAAAAATGTATTTCGATTCCTCTCTATCTTATATATGTTATTTCAAAGACTGAGTACGTAAATTCCTCACTAATTTTTTCAACCATGAATAGAATATGGTAGTACAAAACTACTCAAAAAGGTAAGAATATCCAATAAGACTAGGCCAATTTTTTAGGGGAGAGTATGATGGAGGAAACGAATGAAGGCCATGGAATTTCCATCGTTGCTTGTACAAGTAAAGAAGGATATATGGATAATATTTTTTCAAATTATCAAAATCAAATATTACAAGAAAAAACAGTGATTCTCTTGATGTAAATGAATGGCTGAAAAAAGCGGAAAATTATTAACATGTCCGGGTGTGCCAACTTCCATAGGAAACAACACTGGGAAGTTGTTTTAAACTTTGGTATTGATAAAGCAAATTTTAAATTTGTGGCTAAATGGGATGATGATGATTATTATGGCCCTGCTTATCTAGATGAAGCCTTAAAAACATTTGAGAATACAAATGCTGATAATCTTGGAAAAAGAACAATTTTCATGTATTTTCCGAAAACTAAGAAATTACGATTGCTATTTCGGGGTCGTGAATTTAAATTTGTTAAAAGAGTATTAGGCGGAACCCTTATTGCTAAAAAAACAGTAATGCAAGAAGTCCCGTTTTTAAATATATCATTGCATGAAGACAGCAACTTTATAAAAAATGCCAGGGCTAAAGGATATCGTATCTATCGACAAGCAAAAATAATTATGTATACTTCAGATGAGATTCAAATAAGCACACATGAATGCCTACAAAAGGGTATTTAAACAAAACATCGCATCACATTGGTTATTTTGATGATTTTAAAAAGATTGTCGATCAGGATATTTTTGGTTAAGTCTTACGGTGTATTTTTGCAATTGCTTAGACATTTTAATATAAACTTAAACGAGTTTACATTAACGGATCTTGTTTTTTCTCAAAGAAATGCCTAGGATAAAATTGTCCGAGGCATCTTTTTTCATTCTTGAATAAAATTTTTTAAATTTACGAGTAAAATGATTTTTTATTCTTTAACATCAGTGACTTTTTACCTTTTACGCATTTTCTTTATTGTATAGTACATCGTTTTATCTGCTAGTTTCATAAAGTAAGATAATCCAGGATTTAAGTTTGCCTCGATAATCCAAATGTGCCCGTCACTGTCTATCCCCATATCAAAACCATATATAGGATGCCCTTGATAAATTGGCTCTAATGTTTTCGTTGCAAGCAAGGCAATTCGTTCTAATTCTGATACAAGTTTTTCACTATTATCATCCACTTTATGAATATTGGAGGCTTTGATCGCTTCGGCAACAGGCAATATCGATCCACTTCTCAACTGATTATTATTATTTGTTACAAAGAAGCCTTGCCCGGCTAATTTTGCAGCTTTACCAGTTACAATCCAATTATTCGAGTTCTTTTGTTTTTGAACAATGACCCGAATATCAAATGGACAGCCCTGGATATTGGCTAGGGAGATATACCTCTGAGCAAGATAAGTTCTTCGTGGAGCTTTTTTATTTTTAAAGTAGGAATAAGCATAATTCCTTCCAATAAATACCTCCCTACTATTTAAGTAATGAATTTCAAACTTATCTGATTCAACTTCAGATACTTTAAAAATCTTTCTTCCCCTACTGCCATCTATAGGCTTTAAGATCACTGAAAGATACTTATCAACAAAGTCCCATAGTTCCTTCTCTGTTGAAAACCTCGTCGTTTCGGGAAGATGTTTTTCAAGTTCTTTATTTTTGATTAAGGTTGAATATTTTTCCCATTTGTCCCATATTGGCATTCTTCATCCTACCTTTCCCTGGAGCAGTAACCTATTTTTTGCACATACTTCTCTAATAATGTTAAAAACAACACAACAACTGAATACACTAATCAATGTATGGGAGAATGGAAATTTGGCTTGGACAATATAAGGCTAAAGGAAAATAATCACTGTAACTTCTGATTTATATGATTCCAAATCCTTAGCGTTCCGAATTTTTTTAAATACAGGAATCCATATTTTTATTTTGCACTGTTAAGAGCTGTTCAAAGTTTATGAATCTTTTGGTTGCCAGATGATAAAAGTACAAAAAATCTTCCTCCACATTGTTTGACCGAAAACATCTTATTCCACTCGTTGATTCCATTTTTCAATGTATATTGGGCACCTTCTCATTCCCTAAAATTCAGAAAAAATATTTTATTCCTTGTCCAAGGATATAAAGCAAAATAAAGCAGTATATATTTTCTACCTCACTAATTTATGTATGATATTTTGAAGGCATTGTACGTAAACTCCGCATTAGTCCTCACTAAATTTTTCTGCAATGAATAATATATGGAAGTACAAAATTACCTAGAGTAAAAGGCCAAGAATAGTAATTTGCTTGTGCCTATATTGCTACAACAACTGAACGTTTAATAAATGCCTCCCATCGTGGATGCAGATGAAAGAACTTCTGTTATCACTTTGAATCTGAGGAGTTGAACAAATTTGTATGCATACCATTGTTTTTCTTGGCAGCAATAAATCAGGATCAAGCCGTGATGCAATTTTCTCAGCTGCAGAAATGGGATATTTTACAGTGCTTTTAACTGATCGGCACAAATGGTTAAGGCAAAGGGAAGAATTTCAGGATGTGCACCAGATGATCTTTGTGGATGATTTATTGGATAAAGACGTTATTTATGAACAAATTTCACTTTTGAAGGAACAGGGTAAACAAGTTAAGGCGTTTGTGAGCTTTATAGATCCTTTGGTAAGTACTGCTGCTCAAATTTCCAAGGAACTGGGCCTTGCTGAACTGTCTGTAAATGCCCTTTACCAAATGGAAGATAAAACGCGATTCCGCGAAACTTTAAAGGAAAACCCAATTACTCCGTCTTATTCCATATTCTCTTTAGACTTGGATTCAAATGATATGTTTGAAAAGTATGTTTCAGATGTTCCCGTAATTCTAAAATCTCCCGTTTCCAAAGGCTCAAAAGATGTATTGCTCATTCATTCCCGTGAAGAATTTATAAAAGCAACCCAATATTTTAGGAGCCGTTTCCCGGAAACTCCTATACTTTTAGAAGAATATTTGGATGGTCCTCAGTATCTGATTGAGGTGGTGGTCTGCCATTCTGAAACAACGGTGGTCGCCATCATTGAACAAGAAATCTCAAGGGTAAACCGTTTTATTATCACTGGCTATACTATGCCGGCACAATTAAGCTCAAAAGTAGATGAAAAGCTAAATGAGGCTATTCAAAGCATTATAAGAGATATTGGTTTGAAACATGGCACCTGCCATCTGGAAATGCGTTTGGTAAATGAAGAATGGAAGCTTATTGAAATCAATCCCCGAATTTCAGGTGGTGCAGTCAATCAGTTAATTTTAGAAGCGACTGGGATCAACTTGGTAAAAGAAACTTTAAAGCTGAATCTTGGTGAAGAGCCTTGCCTCAAACCCAGTAAGAATGAATCTGCTTTTCTGCAATATATAACGGTTAACTCACCAGGAAAATTAATTAAAGTAATTGGCAAAAATAAAGCACTAAATATGGATGGGGTTAAGAAGGTTTATATCAAACCGAGAAAAGGCAGTATTCTTTCTCCCCCTTTATCCATGGGTGACCGTTATGCCTATGTCCTAGCAAGCTCCGAGGATCCATTAAAAGCTAGAGACATTGCTAAAACAGCAGCAAAAGAAATAAAATTTTATTTAGAACCAATGTAGGGTGTTGTTGTTCATGAAACTTATTGGCATGCTTCATTATCGTAAAAAGCCTCATAATGTTAAAAAGGCCTATGCATGTGCCTCCGTCTCCAAAATGGATGGAATTGATTTTGTGTATTTCTCTTATCGTGCAGTAGACTTTTGCAGACAGAAGATTTTTGGATGGGTTTATAAAGAAGGAGACTGGATCCAGCAAGAGGTGGATTTTCCGGACACCATTATCAATATTAGTGCTCCCAAGACAAGAGAACAATCGATTGTAAGAAAGGCCTTGAAAAGCAGAATTCCTTTTATTAGCCATTCAATTGGAACTAAAATGAAAGTTTTCAAAAAAATCGAAAAGGGAAGGCAATTTTCAAACCATCTTATTCCTTCCTTTAATATTTCTAATTCTGATAAAGTGCTGAACCTGATGCAAAAGTTCACCAGAATGGTCATTAAACCCCATTCAGGAAGCAAGGGCCGTTCTATCTACTTTGTTACTCTCTTAGAAAACAACTCCATACACTGTATTAGCGGCATTGAAGAAAACATTTATTCACTTTCGGAATTTAAAGAGCTTGTAGAAAGGCTAATTTATGAACAAAAATATCTAGTTCAGCCCTTTATTGAATGTAAAACAAAAACAGGATTGGCTTATGATTTTCGTTTACACGTCCAAAAAAACGCTTTAGGAAAATGGGCTATTACCCTAATCTATCCCAGAATCAGTGGAAATGGAAAATTAACAAGCAATATTAGTAATGGCGGATACCGAGGTGAATTTATTCCTTTTTTGGTTGAAGAGTTTGGCGATAAATATTTCGATATAAAGCAAATGCTGGAATATTTTGCTGTCGCTTTTGCCACGTACTTTGACAGCCTTTATAAAAAACGATCCTTTGATGAATTGGGCATTGACATTGGAATTGATCAAAATCACCGTATCTGGATTTTTGAAGTTAACTGGCGTCCCGGAAGTAAACATCGGGAATTTTCTGTTGCCAAAAACATGGTACCTTATGCCCAATATATTGCTGATAGTGTTCAAAAAGAATAATTTTCAATGGTGAAGGAGGGAACAACTTGGAAAACCGCGCGGATGTTTTAACAGCATTAAAGATTTTAAAAGAGCAGCAGGATCAGCTTGCTGGTGACCCTTCTGATTGTTTCAGCAGCCTGCTGACGAAATTATTTAAAGTCGATACCATACCTTTTTCACTATATTCAATTGATAGTCTCTCTCCTTTTTATGCCGAAGGCTTCATAGAAGAGGCATATTTTAAAACCCCCTTCTTTCGAATTGAAAGCCTCGATATTCGGAAAAAATTATCGGTGGTTTCATTGTTAATGCCATTCGATGTTTATGGTGATGTAGTAAGTGATTGCAAAGACGTTTATCTCTTAAAGCGTACCCCGGTTTTCCTTTCCTTAGAATTAAAAGAATTTACCAGGGTTAAATGCACGGATATCGATCTACTCAGGAGGGAGATTATAATCGAGCCAAAATGGTAACAAAGCCAATTTTTATTTAAAAGAAATTCTTTGTCCTATGTAAAAAAGCCTAAAGGAGATTACTGTGAAACAATTACATTTACAAGAAATTCTTCCCCATATCGGAGGAGTCATAATAAAAGAGGGCTTGTGTTCCAGCTTCCATACTGTCATTACACGTACAAATAAGCTAAATTCCGGCACATTATTTTTTTGTCTTAACAGAAATATAGGGAATACAGTAACGCAAAAGCCCTTCCCTCCGTGCATTATTGTAAGCGATCGTATTGGCCGTCTTAAGAATCTTCCCAATGCAGCAACAATCGTTAGAGTAAAAAACATAAAAGTTGCTTACCAACGTTTCCTGTCCTTTTATCGACGTTTATTCAACATACCGGTCATCGCCATCACAGGAACATCCGGAAAAACCACTACAAAGGAAATGATTAGGCATATTCTTTCTGAACAATACAAAGTAAAAGCCACTTTAGGTAACTATAACCTGTTCCGTTCAAACTCATTGGTATTATCAAGATTCGAAGATCAGACGGATTTTGGAATTTTTGAGTTAGGTATTGGAAAAAAGGGGAATTTGGATCGCTGCTGCCGATGTTTTGGCCCATTCACAGCCGTGATTACCTGCATAGGTGCTGACCATATCGAAAGATTTGGTTCAATTGAAAATTATAGATTGGAAAAGTCAAAGATTTTAAATGGTGTTGGCGAAAATCAGGCTGCAATACTAAATGCAGACTGTCAAAATACTTTATTGATCAGCAAAAAATTTACAAATAAAAAGATTGTTTGGTTTGGCTTAGAAGAAAACGCCGATTTTAGGGCGCATAATATCATATATTCAGAACATAATATTGATTTTCAATTAACTTTTAACAAAGAAACCTTTTCTGTTCGTATACCAGGTTGTGGCATTCATAATGTCTATAATGCACTCGCTGCAATCGCCGCCGTCCATTCGAATGGAGTTGACATTCAGTACGCGATCCATCGTCTTGAAAGCTATAAACATCTTAAACGACACCTTGAAATAGTGAAAGGATTAAAAGGCGCAACCCTTATTGATGATACCTGGAATACGAACTCTGGTTCCATACAGGCCGCTCTTACTGTTTTAAATCAACTCGCCCACGAAAAAACCTCTATAGCCGTACTTGGCAAAATTAGCGAGCTTGGTGCAGAAGAGAAAAATGAGCATAAAAAAGTTGCCCGTATGGTTATAGAAAATCAAATAAAAATATTGATTTCAATTGGAAATACGGCTTCTATTATAAGCCGTGAAGCCATAAAATTGGGCATGGACCCAAACAGAGTATATATGTGCAGTTCAGAAATAGAGGCAAATAACATTCTTAATGAGCTGGCCAATCCTAATTCCATCATATTGGTCAAAACTTCGATGCGAGAGTCGTTAAGAAGTTTCGTAAAGAGCTTAAAAAAACAAACTGAAATGATGTAGACAAAACAAAGCCTCCTTAAATCATGCCTTTCGATGATTAAGGAGGCTTCTTCCTGATTATGGCAAGTTAATAAGACCAATAAATGCTAAACTCCATTATCAGATTACAAAATAGAAATCTCTACAATTAAAAACCGGCAAGCCTTTTTGCGTAGAGCATATTAGCCAGCCTAATCAAGTTTACCAACTTTTTATCTCCTGAAAAGGAAGCGACAAAATCATTAGGATTTCGATGATTAATCTCGATTAACCAC
This sequence comes from Neobacillus sp. FW104-15D2, assembly GCF_058790155.1. Taxonomy (NCBI): domain Bacteria; kingdom Bacillati; phylum Bacillota; class Bacilli; order Caryophanales; family Bacillaceae; genus Neobacillus; species Neobacillus sp. FW104-15D2. Next base: position 10,651 of record NZ_JBYTCJ010000039.1, on the reverse strand, counting down.
ACTTTTCCATCCGTATCTATTCCAATGTCAATTCCCAGTTTTCCAAAATGAAATCCACAATTCTCAATCGTCTGTGCAGCTTTTTTTGCTAAATTGTCCATCTTTACTCTATACTCCAAAATTGCAGTTTTACTCCTAAACATTTTTCCAAGTGTGAGGTCCGCCTGTTCTACTTTTCCACCCCTGTGGCGGTTGCTGACAATTTGGCCTTTTACCCCATTTCTCCCCAAGACCCCATAACTTTTCCACGTCCCTGTGTAATCCTTAATCAATATTACTCGAAAGTCTATTATGGAATCATTAAATCTAAGATTAATAGGCTGTTGAAGAATAAATTTCTCTTCGCCAAAATTTTTTTCAAGGAAATCTTTTGCCTCATACAAATCGTGAAAAGTATAATCTTTTTTTGTATCCTCATCAATGTATTGAAGGAGAAGCTTGTCGTCCTTATTCTCTAATTTCGCCACCCTTTTGCCCTGCATACCTTTTATTGGCTTAATATAAACAGCATCATATTTTTCCATCATTTGCACAACACTCACAAACGTTCGAAAGATTTTTGTTTCCGGCAAAAAAGGCTTCAATTCTGGAGAATTTTTAAACCAGGTATACATTTCCCATTTGTCAAATGTTCCGGAGTTAAAAATCTTTTCCCCAATCAAAGACTCAAAATGACGATGCAAATCCTGATTTAAGGAAGACTTTTTAAAGATTGCCAATGGATATGGGTAGAACCCTTTCTCCCATCTTTTTTTGACAGGATTATATAAGTAACCAAATATCAATTTCTTGTCACGGTCAATTCCTTCGTTTGAAAATGCAATAATCGCGCCGCCAATTTTTTTATAATTTCTCACATATCTTCCGAGCTTTTGGACTTTTTCATCCAGCTTTGATATGGTTTTTGCTGCTACGATTCCGATAATGGGTCCGAAATGAATCACGTTTTCTTTATATACTATCTCGTACCCCGGAAGCAGGGGCAGCATTAAAGAATGAAAAGCATCGCCCGTCATTAATATTTCATCTTTTCTTATTTTATCAGACAAAATAATATTGACTTCACATTTTTGAAGGCCAAACCGACATTGTGTTTTTTTCATTTGGGAAATCCCCAGCTCCCGTAATACGACAGAATTTAGCGTTATTCTATAGCCAGTTTCCATTTCTTTTTTTATTTGAAACGATTTACCCATAGTCCACCACCTCACGGCTGTATTCCTTTTCACTTCTACATACTATGAGTCCCCTGCTATTTGTGCCAATTATCTAGAGCAAAATTAGCTTATCTGAAATATACATAGAGAAGAATGATAAAAGCAGGAGCTGAAGGCACAGTGAAACAGGAATATATAGGGGTAATCCTGCCAGATGGCATTTATCAAGTACTGTTAAAGGGACAAAACCAAATCAACGTTTCCGCCTACCAGGCGGCAGGGGAACATTATCATCTTTTTCCTTTTTTTATGAGGTTACGAAGTATTAAACCTGGAGTTGATCAAGTACAAGGATTTATAAAAACAGAGGGAAAGTACACACTTAAAACCATTCCTATTCCAAAGGTGATTTATACCCGAAGCTTTTTATCAAAAAGGCAGATTCACTTTTTAGAAAAAAGAAATATCCTGTTCTACAATAAAAAAGGCATTGGCCATAATAAATTGAATATGCACCACATTATTAGTGAAAATCCAGAGTTACAAGCGTTTCTGCCGAAGACTGTAAAGGGAACGATCGAAAACCTGAGAATAATGATGAATCAGCACAATCATTTAATTCTTAAGCCAGCAAACGGAAGCTTAGGCGGAGGTATAATGAAATTATCCAAGGACAACTTGGGTACATGGGTACTCAACTATCCACTTGCAAGAAGAGAGTGGTCTCAAATTACCTTTAGAGATGAAATTCCCCCATATATTACAGAAAGCTTTAGTATGAAGCAATACATTATCCAGGAAAAAATTGGTCTGGCAACTTACAACGAGAGACCCTTCGACCTTCGTGTAGTTGTACAGCGGAATCATACGGGCAACTGGGTACTCGCAGGTATTCTGTGTAAGGTATCTCCATTAAAAGAACAGTTTGTTACGAACATTAGCCAGGGTGGCAGATCTCTCAGCTTCGATTCTGTTTTAAAGGAACATCCATCTCTTTCTTACAGCCAGGTGTATGATGATATTTCACAGTTAGCCTTGAAATTGGCGATACATTTGGAAAAATACACAGATCATATTGCTGATATTGCATTTGACATTGCTTTAAATAAAGAAGGGCACCCCTATTTTATTGAGAGCAACTTCCGCGGACGCTATGGAAACATGAGATACAAAGGAAAAAGATATGAAGAATGGAAGGCAAAACACTTTAATCCGATAGGATATGGCAAATTTTTAATTGACAGGATAGGCAAACAGCATGGTGCTTCTTAAATAAGTTTTCGATTCAAGGGGAGTAAAGTATAATGGAGCAAAATAATAAAAACAATGGAATTTCCATCGTTGCTTGTACTAATAAAGAGGGATATATGGACAACATCTTTTCAAATTATCAAAATCAAATATTACAAGAAAAAGAGTTAATTATTGTTCTAAATAGTGATTCGCTTAATTTAAATGAATGGATGAAAAAAGCTGAAAATTATGAACATGTCCAGGTGTACCAACTTCCAGAGTACACAACACTAGGAAGTTGTTTAAACTTTGGTATTGAGAAAGCTAAGTTTAAATATGTAGCTAAATGGGACGATGATGATTATTATGGTCTGGCATATTTATATGAAGCTTTAAAAACCTTTCAGACTACAGACGCAGATATTCTTGGAAAAAGGAGCATTTTCATGTATTTTCCGGCTACTAAGGAATTACGGCTTCGATTCCCAGGCCGGGAATTTAAGCCGGTTAAATTAGTGCTAGGAGGAACTATTGTTGCTAAAAAGTCAGTAATGCAGGATGTTCCTTTTTTAGATATATCTTTGAGTGAAGATACAAACTTTATAAAAAATGCAAGGGCTAAAGGATATCGTATCCTTTCGACCAGCAGATATAACTATGTTTACTTCAGATGGAATTCTAATAAACACACATGGAAGCCTTCCAGCAAGTATCTTAATAAAACATCGAAACACGTTGGCTTTTTTCCTGATATCAAACAAATTGCGGATAAGGAAATTTTTGGATAAAAATCGTGTGTTTCGTGTGCCTAAGGCCGAGGATTTGCCTAAAGCTACCTTAAGATTCCGCGTCGCAGCGGACACTTCACCTTCAGCTAATAGATGCATATCCCAACATCCAAAGCTGACTTTTACCGCCAAGTTAATGGAGATGCTTGACACACCAAAAAAAGCTTCCCTCAGGATGCTTTTTTTGATGTAATACTTATATCATTAATAACTCCCTTATATCCTCTTCTGTAAGGGAAGAAATAATCTTTTCATCAGAATCAATGATCTCTCCTATAAGATCCCTCTTTTTGTCCTGAAGTTCATTCATTTTCTCTTCGATAGTTCCACGGGCGACGAGCTTGATGACTTGAACGACATTTTTCTGTCCCATACGATGGGCACGATCTGCTGCCTGTTCTTCTACTGCGGGATTCCACCAGGTATCATATAAAATAACAGTGTCAGCACTCATTAGATTAAGCCCGGTCCCTCCGGCTTTCAAAGAAATAAGGAACATATCACGTTCACCATTATTAAATCGTTCACATATTTCTACCCTTTCCTCTGCCGGAGTTTTGCCATCCAAGTAAAAGAATGGCATACCTTTATTTGTTAACTCCCTGCCCATGAGTTCAAGCATTTTAGTGAACTGAGAAAAAATTAATACTCTTCTTCCCGAAATTCTTGATTCCTCCACTATTTCCATCAACTGTTCAAACTTTGCTGATTTCCCTTTATATCCTTCAACAAACAAATCAGGGTGGCAGCAAATTTGTCGCAGCCTAGTCAAGCCCGCTAAAATTCTAATTCGATTTTTTCTTATTGTTTCCTTATCGAGATGCTTTAAGGTATCATGCCGGAGCTTTGCCAAATAGGCAGCATACAATCTCTTTTGCTCAGGAAATAGCTCTACAGATTCCCTTGACTCTATCTTATCCGGAAGTTCAGAAAGTACATCCTCTTTTAATCTGCGGAGTAAAAAAGGCTGAATTCTTCGTGCTATATGCTTCCTTGAAAGTTTGCTGTATTCTTTTAAACCTAGAAAAAGCTCAGGGAAGACTACGTGAAAAATAGACCATAGCTCTTCTAAGGAATTTTCTATAGGAGTACCGGTAAGTGCAAAGCGATATCTGGAGTTCAGCTTCTTTACTGCTCTAGCAGTCTGGGTTAACGGATTTTTAAACGCCTGTGCTTCATCAAAAAATACCGTATGGAAGCCTTGTTTTTCAAACCAGCTGATCTCCCGTCTCAATAGCGGATAAGAGATAATCAGTACGTCAGTATCAGACAAACTCCCCAAAATTTTGGCTCTTTCCGTTTTATTGCCATCGATTACAGACACTGCGAGCTCGGGAGAAAATTTCTTAAATTCAATAAGCCAGTTATAGGATAGAGATGATGGACAAACGATCAGTACTGGCTGTTTATCCTTGCGAATACTAGGTATTTCCGACACGATAAACGATATACTTTGTATCGTTTTTCCAAGTCCCATATCATCGGCTAAAATTCCACCCAATCCAAAGTGAGCAAGAGTTTTCATCCATTTAAATCCATACTTTTGGTATTCTTTAAGGATGGATTCCAAACTAGCGGGAACCTCAAATTTTAAAGTGCCAGGGTTTCGAAGAGTATCCATCAGTTCCCGGAATGATTCCTCGAGTTTAAAAGTATCATTTACTTCAACGGTATCAAGAAGCTGAAGACATTTTTCCAGGGGCAGACTTAAACCATTTGATAGATCCTTATTTTCCATCAGTGGTGAACGGAGAAAACGCTGAATTTCTTCAAATTCTCTTGTTTGCAAAGAAAGAAGTGTCCCATTTGGCAAACGATAGTATTTTCTTTTTTCCTCCAGGTACTGTAAAACTTCCTTAATATGAGCTTCTTGAAAACCATCCATTTCAAATTTAAACTCAAGCCAATTAGTTCGTTCTTTCTTTACTTTGACTCTTACTTGAGGACGGAATACTCCTCTGGATATTCTATTTCTAACGGCAGTTGTAGCATAAATTCGGACAAGTTTTTGCAGCTTGGGAAGGGTATGATATAAAAACTCATACTCTAACTCTTCATTATGCAGATAAAATCCACCATCCGTCCTTGAAAATGAGCTCCCATCCAAAAGCTGGAGGATTTCCTCTTCTTTCTCTAAATCCCTTACGATAAAAGAATTTCCAGTAATTCCCTTTCCCTCCGATGGATTAATGGTTATATGGTTATATTGAAACTCAAGTCCTGCTAGAAGCTTATTTTTGACACGATCAAGATAAAGCTTAGCTATCAACGGGGTTCTTACCCATTCTTTTGTGATATTTTCAGAAATGTGAACCTGGCCCAATCTTTTTAATCCAAGAACCACTTTTTCCAGAAAAAAATGCAGCTTCTCTTTCGGTATAGGGATTGTATTGGTTCCAGATGTTGCCAGCATTTGGACAAGTTCCCAAAGCCTTTCAAAGTCCTCTTTTTCAAGCTTTTTAATTTTCCCATCGAATAAAACAGACAGATAGGAATCAAAAATGACCAACCGCTGCAGTCCTTTTATCCTTAAATGGTAATTGTTTTCGATGCTTTGTGTAATTTCGAATTCCAATGGAGGCATTTCATCCGTTAAGGGGATTCCTTGGAAGGTCTGTCCCTCATACTCCATCTTGGTGTTTTGTGCCTTAATCAGCAACGGGAGAAGCCGATCCCATGAGGAGGAAGGTATGAGCAGCATCTGATTGTTTTCTTGAAAAGGAGTGGTAATTCCATAAGCATTTTGGTCACGAAGCACCTGGATAAGCTGATGAATAACAGCATCTGTTTCTTTTTCGAAACAATGAAGAGTTGGTTCATATGTAAATGTACCAACATGTTTGTAAGGACTGCCTTCGGTGATGTGATTCAAAAACATTCGAATATCCTTTACAACAGTAGATCCAAGAACAATTTCCAGGCCGAAAAGATATCGTTCACTGCCTATAGAAATAGGCTTACATATAAAAGACGCATTAATTACCTCTCTTTTTTCGAAATGAGGCAAATACCCACTTGTTTTAATGGCACGATTAGAGAAAAGGTTAATTATTCCTTCTGTTAAATCTTTTTTATTTTGCTTTTCTTCAGTTGGGGCAGTTCCTTTACGCTGATGTTCCAGAATAGCAAGTAATACTCCCGCAATGTGCTGGCAGTCCTTCTTAAAGGAGGCTAACTTAGGACAGTCACAGGAAGTATGAAGGGTACCATTCTCATCAGTATGTACTGTCACGTGGAAATCTTCATCACCGTTGACAATTGCCCTGCAGTAATTTGATTCATATTCTGAAAAAAGGATTTTATTAGTACGGTTAAAATATTCTCCACGTTTAAAGGAGACAGAGCCGCACTTTTCTATAATTAGTTTTTGATTGAGTTTAGTGTTCAAAAGCTTTGTCCCTTCCTTTAGAGCTGTTATACTTTTTCCTACTGAATAATCCCGATTGTAACATAATTCCGCGGTTTTAATATAAAATGAAAATCACAATAGATTGAAGGTAAAATCCAAAAAAGGCCTTATACCTGACAGATATGGTATACGGCCTGCTTATTATTTTTTCACATTTGGTTGGATTTGCAGCCTGTATGGTCCGGGGATGGGTGGTATTAATTGTCCTACGACTGATTATTTGGTTTTGCTAATCTAATTAGAAGGCATTATGACTTAATTGTCAGGGCTTAATTCAAAACCAATAGAACGAATATACATAGGATCCGCAAGAAAAGTTTCATAAGGTGTAATAAATGGCCCATGCTGCTAAAAAGGTTAGGATACTTATAAATGGCCCATGCTGCCAAAAGGGTTAGGATACTTTTAGTGTTTTTCTTTTTGTAATTAAAGAGGAATTATCTAGTTTGACACTAAATTCAAGAGAGTAATCTTTCTCTCTTTCCAGTTCCTCAGGAATGGTTAAAATAAAGCTGATAGATTCTTTTTTATGAGGATGACAAGGCTGTGAACATAATACAGACATGCTGTTTAATGCATCATGAACAGACTTCTTTTCACCCAGCAAGTCAATATCAATACGGCTGATTTTGTTTTTGATCAATCCGCCTTCGAATTCAATTGATCCATTAATAACACCACCAGCAGTATACTCTGGTTTATCAAGTTTAATATCAATTTTTGGCTGACCGATTAAACGTTTTAAATAATTTGCCAACATTTTGATCACCTTTTGCTTCTGGATTCATTTGTGCTGTATACAGGTGAATCATAGTAAGGGTTATTTTTTGATTCACGAACAATTTAGAGGAATTATCATCTACATATTAATTTTAAATGCAAAATAAAAAGACCTTCTTTCATGTATCCACTTCTTAAAAAAGAAACCGAAAACATGGTGGTCTTATGGACCTCCCTCGCTTAGCCTGCGAAGTTAGCTGTCGGGTAGGATGGCGAAAGAGAAATTCACCCCTTCTGAAAAAAACAGAATTAACCCCAAGTAACATTGGTTCCTCCGCTTCTGAAAAATATCAGGATTAAGCCATTATTTATATACTTGTCTATTTTATTCAGTGGTTCGACAAATGTAAACTGCCAATATAGTACAATTACATGTCAAAAAAGGTTCATTGCGGGGATTTTTCTGTGAATCTCTCAGGTTATCTTACTTTCTCTCACTTTTATTATAAATTTTGACAAAGAAAACAAAAAAGCCATTTTCGTCTAGAAAAATGGCTCGGATATGTACTACTTATTATTGACTCATCTCTACAAAATCTCCTTCGTCAAATTTTGACGATAAAGAATTGATTTGTTTTTCCACTTTAAAATATTTTACTTTTTCTATGTTAATAGTGACAAATTCGGAACCTAATTTCTTTGTGTATTTATCTCGTAGCGGGAAGGAAATCCAAGTCTTATTTTGTTCAATGATCCTTTTCGAAATTTCTTCTGCATTTTCTCCTTTAATTGGTATGGAAATGGAACTGTCCTCATTATAAAAAAACCGTAAGATAAATTTGTTTTCCATTCAAACCCCTCCTTGTCCATGTATGTATATTTTCTTCCTTTTTAAATATTCAGAGTCTTGGATGAAAAAGTTTTGAAATTTTTGTTTACACGATAAATAAATTAGATTAACATCTAATTAGATTAACGTTAAATTACTTAATTTAATGTAAGGAGGGCTAGAATGTATCAAACCATAAAGCATGAAAAATCATACCGAAGGTTATTTCTAGCTGGAGTGGTTAATGGAATTGGTGACCGTTTCAGTCAGGTAGCGTTATTGACGCTTATTTTGGAAATTACAGGCTCTGGTCTAGCAGTTGGGCTTACAATGGCGTTAAGAATGATCCCTTTTCTCCTATTTGGGCCTTTTAGCAGCAGATTCGCCAAAAAATGGACCAGGAAGAGACTTTTGATTACTACCGACCTGGTACGTGCTTTCATTGCCATATCTTTTCTTTTTATTAATAGTGCAGCTGACATGTGGATTGTCTATGCAGGCACTTTTCTTCTTTCAGCAGGAGAAGCTCTGTATGCTCCGGCAAGGAAAGCTGGAATTCCCAGCATCGTACTAAAGAAATCAATAAAAGATGTTAACGCATGGGAGCAGGTTTCTCTCGGAATCATTTTAATTGTGGGGGCTTTTACTGGAGGGATCGTTTCTTTTCTCCTAGGCCCGAAGGCGGCATTTTTTATTAACATTCTATCTTTTGCCGCTGCTGCATATTTTATTTCCGGTATACCAAGCCTTGAGAATAGAACGGTTCAAATGCAATCAAAGGAAACAGTGTCTGCAGCAAGCTTTGCAAAGCTTGCCATGGCTTCTGTCTTTTTGCTTATGCTCATGACCTTTGATCTGTTAAATCCTTTAATAAATGGGATTGAAAATGTTTTGCTAAGTGTTTACGCGGTGAAGGTTTTCCATATGGGCGGACTTGGAGTTGGGATTTTTTATAGCGTTCTGGGAACAGGACTTTTAATGAGTCCGCTGGTTTCAGGACTCATTAAAAAGAACTTTCTCCCTATTGCTTTTATATGCTTATTAATGGAAGGAGTTGTCCTTACAGGGATTAGCCAGGTTCATTCCTTTGTACTTGCAGCCCTTTTATTTGGAATTCTAACGCTCTTTAGCGGAGTTGGAAATACTTTAATGGATACGGCTGTTATGCAGACCATACCTGCAAAATACCATGGAACTTACTTTGCCTTTTCTGCAACCATCTCCAATTCTTGCTTAGGCTTTTCTATGTTTTTATCAGGATTGGTTCTTGAAGGAACTTCGCCGCGAACCCTTGGCTTAGTGGGAGGATTACTTTATATTTTGCTGGGTGCAATTTACTTCTTATGGTCAGCAAAAATAGATCTGCGAAAAGAAAATCGGCAGTTTGTTAACAATTCAATTGGATTATAAATCTAACCTGTAAGGGACCCTCCTTACAGGTGTTTATTTTTCTATACCAACTCTCGTTCCATTTGGAATGATTCCTGAAAGCTCAAGAACATCTCTATTGTGCATTCTTATGCATCCATGTGAAACGGCTTTGCCAATTGAAGCAGGGTTGTCTGTGCCGTGGATTCCATATCCGGCTTTTGATAAAGAAAGCCACATAACACCGAAAGGTCCACCGGGTGCCGGCTCCCTGTTAACAACAATATACTCCCCAAAAGGTGTACGTGTCAGCATTTTACCAATCCCGACAGGATAGACTTTCACAAAGCGTTCATCTTTAAACAGAGCAAGTGTTTTTTTACCAAGGGAAACCTTTATAGAATATGGAATCGTATTTGGCTCCGGAATACCAGGGATGACAATTCGTTGTCCCGGATAGAGTCTATATATTCCGGGGTTGGCACGATAAAGTTTTTTTCGGGAAACACGAAAATCCATCGATATACTTTCAAAGCTCTCACCCGGCCTAACAATATGAAACAATGGCAGCCCCTCCCTTTTTCTTTAGCATATTCCCCATTTATCATTTGGTTGCCTGTGTCTTTTTAAGGGTTAACCATTGTAATCCTCACGTTGAGGTTTCGCTACAGGCACACGCTTTCAGCAGGCGTTCCGGGAGCCTCCCACCCTCCGGCAATCTTTAAAAAATTAACAAAGAAAACTTTAAACCTGTAGATTATGGTGAGATCACAAAAAGAATTTTTCCATTTTTTTCTTGTAAAATGACTTAAGTGTATTACAATAAAAATTACATAAGTGCCATTTATTTCCCCACTATGTCGAGATCATTAATGTAACCAAAAATAACAAAGGATGAAAAAGAAAAACGCAGCATGCAAATTATTCTGCTTGAGAGGTTTTTACAAGAAAAGAATCAGTAGAGTTTCATCCTACCACCCCATTGAAGGCCTTCAAATTCACTGTTATGCAGCTGGTCCCGATCTGGTTTTGACAGAATTTCAGTTTTTAAAGGGTTATTAAAAAAATTAAGTAACTACTTAGGTCAGTTAAAAGAAAACTGACCTCGATAGACTAACACAATGGAATCAAGCAGACTCCTGCCTTG
>NZ_JBYTCJ010000038.1:0-46847 GCF_058790155.1 Neobacillus sp. FW104-15D2 | reverse complement strand
TTTTTTCTGAGGAACACAAAAACCCCGAATAAGGGGCACTTTTTTAATCGTGTCCGTTATTCGGGGTATGGATCATTCCAGGACACTTCTAATCTATTTTTTAAATTGGTATGGCAGCGTTGCTACAATAACCTTCTTTTTATATAAAAGATAGGTGCGGATTAACAGGCTTGACTGGTTATGAAGAATGTAATGCCAGCTCTTCTTAGTCATGAACTGTGGAATCAGGACTGTTACCCTGTAGTTCGATTCACTTGCCTTGTGCTCGACAATATCAATGAACTTCCTTAACGGCTGAAGGACACTCCGGTAATGCGAATGAATCGTTACCAATCGGATATCGGGCCGCCAGTTTTGCCATTTTTCCTCAAACTTCTTCTCATCATCTCTATCAAAAGAAACATAGACAGCAATCACCTGGTCGGTAAGAGACTTAGCATAGTTGATAGAGTTTTCTACTACCTTAGTAATTCCTGCTACAGGGACTATGATGACATTTCCTTCGATTTTAACAGCGGGATGCTCTGGATCAATCCTAAGCTGCTCACCAACTGCATTGTAGTGAGTATATATCCTCTGAAAAAGAATCACAATTAATGGAAGGAAAATCAACACTGACCAAACTTGGCCGAACTTTGTGATAAAAAAGATCACTAGCACAGTAAAAGTAATGATGGCGCCAATAAGATTAGCCGTTAATTTTGCAATCCAGCGTGTCGGTTTTTCACGAATCCATTTAAGGATCATGCCCGTTTGTGAAAGAGTAAACGGTATAAATACTCCTACCGCATAAAGAGGAATGAGCTGTTCCGTTTGTCCGCCAAACGCGATAATCAGTATAATCGAAGCGACCCCAAGGGATACAATCCCATTGGAATAACCGAGCCTGTCACCCCTTATGGTGAACATTCTTGGCATGTATTTATCCCTGGCCAGGTTATACGCCAGAAGCGGAAACGCGGAATAGCCTGTGTTAGCTGCAAGTACCAGAATTAGTGCTGTTGTACCCTGTACAAAAAAGTAAAGATAACCTCTGCCAAAGGTCTCTTTGGCAATTTGTGAAACAACTGTTTCATCGGCTTTTGGGGAAATCCCGTAATAATAAGCCATAAAGGTAATTCCTGAAAATAATAAAGCAAGTAAGGATCCCATTAAAATAAGTGTTTTTGCCGCATTATTTGGTGCCGGATCTTTGAAATTAGGGATCGCATTTGATATGGCTTCAACACCTGTGAGGGCCGAACACCCTGATGCAAAAGCACGCAATAGCAAAAACAATGTAATTCCCTGAATAGGCGTTCCTATAGAGATATGCGTACCTGCATGAACATGCCCTGTTAAAATTTTAAATACACCAGTTCCTATTAAAATAAAGAGCGCAAGAACAAATAGATAAACTGGATAGGCAAGAATAGTAGCTGATTCTGTTAATCCCCGTAAATTTAAAATGGTAATTAAAATCACAAGGATACAGGCAATAAAAACATTGTATGGATGAAGGCTGGGTAATGCTGATGTAATCGCATCTGTACCTGCCGACACACTAACTGCTACCGTTAAAATATAGTCAACCAGGAGAGACCCGCCAGCTAACAGACCCGCTGTAAGCCCCAGGTTTTCTTTGGAAACGAGGTATGCCCCGCCCCCATTAGGATAAGAAAAGATAATCTGCCGATAGGACAATATTAATGCTGCCAATAAAAATAAAACCCCCATTGCAATTGGAACGGAATACCAGTATGCAATGGCTCCAATGGTTGCCAAAACCAGCAAAATTTGCTCTGTTCCATAAGCTACAGAGGAAAGTGCGTCAGATGATAGAATGGCTAATGCTTTAAATACATTTAACTTTTGTTCGCCGAGTGCCGTCGATTTTAACGGGCGGCCGATCAAGAGTCGCTTGACCGAAGAAAACATTTGATTCACCCACCAAAGCAAAGTTGAAATCCCGATTGATTTTAACATACTCCATATGTAATATGAAGCATTTCTTTTGTAACATGTGCTTAATTTGACTCCAGTAGGTTTAAATAATAACATTAGGGGTATATTTACTTTGTTAGAGTACATTTTTTTTTTGAAAGGATTGATATTTTGAAAAGGATAGGACTTGCTTGGCAAATTCTTATAGGTTTGATACTTGGAATAGCCGTTGGGGCTATTTTTTACGGTAATCCTTCTACTACAACCTATTTACAGCCGATTGGTACTATATTTATAAGGCTGATAAAAATGATCGTTATCCCGATTGTTGTTTCTAGTATTATCGTTGGTGTTGCTGGCGTGGGTGATATAAAAAAGCTAGGAAAACTCGGTGGCAAAACTATCATTTATTTTGAGATTATTACGACAATAGCGATTATTGTTGGATTGCTAGCTGCTAACCTGATTCATCCGGGTACTGGCATTAATATGAGTTCTCTGAACAAAGGCGATATCAGCGGGTACCTCTCCACTACTAAGGAAGTAAAAACTCACAGCATGGCTGATACTTTGGTTAATATTGTACCTGCAAACCTATTTGATTCTCTTGTTCGCGGGGACATGCTGGCTATTATCTTTTTTTCTGTCTTCTTTGGCCTTGGAATTGCTGCCATTGGTGAAAAAGGAAAACCTGTTCTAAACTTCTTCGAGGGAACAGCAAGTGCCATGTTTTATGTAACAAACCAGATTATGAAATTTGCACCTCTGGGGGTTTTCGCCCTAATTGGTGTAACCGTATCCACTTTTGGGGTTAGTTCCCTCATACCGCTAAGTAAATTGATTGTTACAGTTTATGGAACGATGATTTTCTTTGTTATAGTTGTATTAGGCTTAGTAGCAAGACTTTTTGGTATAAACATTTTCAATTTATTTAAAATATTAAAAGACGAACTTATTCTTGCATACTCTACAGCTAGCTCTGAAACTGTCTTGCCCAAGTTAATTGAAAAAATGGAGCGTTTTGGCTGTCCTAAAGCAATTACATCATTTGTAATTCCTACAGGCTATTCATTTAACCTGGACGGCTCAACATTATACCAGGCATTAGCGGCGATCTTTATCGCTCAAATGTATGGAATCCACCTATCGATTGGACAGCAGATTTCCCTGATGCTTGTTCTGATGGTCACATCAAAGGGTATTGCTGGAGTTCCGGGAGTATCATTCGTTGTTCTTCTTGCTACTCTAGGAACAGTTGGAATTCCGCTTGAGGGACTAGCATTTATTGCCGGTATTGACCGCTTGCTTGATATGGCCCGAACAGCAGTAAACGTGGTTGGTAACTCACTTGCCGCCATTGTTATGTCAAAATCGGAAAAGCAGTATGACGAGGATAAGGGTGCTGCTTATCTTAATGAGATTAACGGACGCGAAACTGTATTAGAAAAATAAACGTAACCCACTGGATAACCAGTGGGTTTTCTTTTTGCTATTTGTTATTGGTTCTCTTTAAAATTGCAAACGCCTTTAAAAAGGATGAAAGAATAAGAATGCCACTTCCTCGGAAAAGCAATGCGTTTTCTTCGCTGCGGTATCTTGCCAGCCCGTTTTTCCGCTGGAGTGCCGCAGATTCCCTTCCCCTTTCAAAAGGATCCTTCTATAAGATGACACCGGCAATGGCAGCTGACAACAAGCTGACTAGTGTTGCACCATATAGGAGCTTTAGGCCGAATTTTGCCACCATATTTCCTTTTTCTTCGTTCAGTCCCTTTACTGCTCCAGTGATAATACCAATAGAGGAGAAGTTGGCAAACGACACTAGGAAAACAGATACAATTCCAACAGTGCGTGCCGATAATGTGCCCGCTACTTTTCCTAAGTCCATCATAGCTACGAATTCATTTGAGACCATTTTAGTGGCCATAATCGTTCCCGCTTTGACCATTTCTGATGCCGGAACGCCAACAATAAAGGCCAATGGTGCAAAAACATAGCCAAGGATCGTTTGAAAGGTCATTCCAAAAATCATTCCGAAAACATGGTTTATAGCACTGATAAGAGCTACAAATCCAATCAGCATAGCCCCTACTATCACAGCTACTTTAAATCCGTCCATAATATATTCCCCAAGCATTTCAAAAAAGGTTTGCTTTTCTTCCTGAACCACCACTAAATCTTCTTCATCAGATAATTCGTAAGGGTTAATAATATTAACAATAATAAAGCCGCCGAAAAGGTTGAGAACAAGAGCTGTAATGACAAATTTAGGATCAATCATAGTCATATAAGCTCCAAGGATAGACGCCGAAACCGTTGACATGGCAGAGGTGCACAATGTGTATAAACGGCGGGCAGGTAAATATCCGAGCTGTTTTTTTACAGATATAAATACCTCAGATTGCCCAAATACAGCTGATGCCACCGCATTATAGGACTCAAGTTTTCCAAGTCCATTCACTTTGCTTAAAAGAAGTCCAAGGTATCGGATAATCACTGGAAGAATTCGAATATGCTGGGCAATCCCTATTAATACAGAGATAAATACAATAGGAAGAAGTACATTCATAAAGAAAGGCATTGCCCCTTTATTTGCTAAACCGCCAAATACAAAGTTCACCCCGTCGGCTGCATATGAAAGCAAATGGTCAAAAAGAGCGGAAATTCCTCTTATTATAATAAGGCCCGCTTCCGTATTTAATAGTAGATATGTAAGAATAAGCTGCAAAACCAGCATGATTATTACGGGCTTGATTTTTATTCCTTTTCGATTATTGCTGACCAGATAAGCCAGCAAAAAGATAATGATTAAAGCTGCCACAAAAAGTATGTATTTCATTGTTTCGCTCCTCGGGTTGGGATTCTTGAAGATATAGGACACTCACTCAGTCGACATGTTTCGACATTATCTTCAGACATAGTGATGATTATAAATTCGCCATTTTATCCTGTCAATAAAGCAAACATTATAACAATTTTCAGGTTTTGGTTCTCCAGCTTATTTTTTACCTTTCTCACAAAAATAGCCCCTTTGTATGGGGACAGTTTGGGCTTAGATAAAAAAATGCCATGGCACACAAGGCGCCATAGCATTTTTTGATTATTTTAATTCAACATCTTTTAAAGGAATCCATTTCGTTTTCTTGGCTAATTTATAACCGAACCATAACATTAGGAAGATTGGAATGCCAATATAGGTTACCGTGACTCCCTGCCAGTCAATTTTATCCCCAGTGAAGGCCTGATAATTCTGGCCAAGAATTATAAAGACACAAAGAGCAGTTGCCAGAATGGGACCTAATGGGAACCATTTTGCCTTATATACTAAATCATCCAAATCTTTGCCTTGATAAAGATACGCTTTACGAAAGCGGTAATGGCTGAGAGCAATGCCCGCCCAGGCAATAAACCCGGTTAATCCGGAAATATTAAGCAGCCACATAAATACCTTGCCTTCTCCAAAGAAGGAGCTTAAAAATGCCAAAAGGCCAAATGCTGTTGTGAAAATAAGGGCGTTCATTGGCACACCGTTCCTATTCAGCTTCGCCATAAAGGCTGGTGCCTGGCTGTCTTTCGCCATAACATAAAGCATTCTTGTTGCTGCATAAAGGCCGGAGTTTCCTGCAGAAAAAACAGAAGTAAGAATAACTGCGTTCATGACTGAAGCCGCAAAAGCGATTCCCGCACGCTGGAACACCAAAGTAAATGGGCTCATTGCTACCTGTTCAATATCCGAACTCATCAAGCTTTTATCTGTAAACGGAACGATCAGTCCAATAATTAGAATGGCAAGCATATAAAACAGTAATATCCTCCAAAAAACCTGCTTAATTGCTTTCGGTACATTTTTCTCTGGCTCTTTACTTTCACCAGCAACAATACCGACCACTTCCGTTCCCTGAAAAGAGAATCCGGCAACCATAAATATGCCAAGCAGCGCCAGGAATCCACCATTGAAAGGAGCATCTCCTGCCGTAAAGTTCTTCACGCCAACTGCGTCTCCGCCGCCAGTCATAATACCGAAAATCATTAAAAATCCAAGTATGATAAAAGCAATAATCGCCACAACTTTAATCATAGAAAACCAATATTCTGCTTCTCCGTATTGTTTTACAGATAGGAAGTTAATAGTAAAAATAAAAATTAAAAACAATGCACTCCATATAAAAGAAGGTACATCCGGAAGCCAGTACTTCATTATTATCGATGCTGCCGATGTCTCAACTGCTAATGTGGTTGCCCAGCTGAACCAGTAGATCCAGCCTATTGCAAATCCAAAAGACGGATCAACGAACTTTGTAGCATACGTGCTGAATGAACCTGTAACAGGCATATAGGTACTCATTTCCCCAAGGCTCGTCATTAACAAATAAACCATGATACCAATTATTCCATAAGCAAGGAGTGCACCACCCGGACCCGCTTCATGAATAGAAGCACCACTTCCTAAAAACAATCCGGTTCCGATACTGCCTCCAATCGAAATCATCGTCAGGTGTCGGGCACCCAGCCTTCTTTTTAAACCAGAGGAAGCCTCAGCCCTTCCCCTCTTTACTTTTCCAAGATTTTGGGTATGACCTATATTTGCTTCTTTCATTTGGTTTTCTCCATCCTCTCCTAGGTCTGGCTTGTCTATTTGATTGGTTTCTAGGTAAATACCCTTGACGAATAGTTATCCAAACTGGAATATAAATGGAAAAAACCACTCCTAAAAAAAGGAGCGGTTCGAATGATTAGATTTGCTTGTAGCCTTCTGTTTCCAGAAGAAATATTTTCATGGGAATACGGCTGCCTGCGTAGCCGGTCATATCACCGCTTTTTCCAATAACCCGGTGACATGGAATAATAATAGGCACTTGATTTGCTTTATTAGCCTGGCCGACTGCTCGAACTGCTTTAGGACTCCCAACTGTTTCGGCAATGTCAGAGTAGCTCCGGACTTCACCGTATGGTATTTCCTGCAGCGCCTTCCACACCTTTTTGCGGAATTCGGTTCCCTCAACTGATAACGGTAAATCAAAGGTTTTTCTTTTTCCATTAAAATACTCATCCAGCTGCTTTACAGCCTCCAGGCATAACTCATTGCCTTCCTCCAAATCAGGGTGCTGCAATGAAAAAGTTTGCCATTCCTCTTCAAATATCTCTACTCGTTTAATACCTGTTTCGTCCCCTATTACATATATCGGCCCGTTGGGTGAAGAATACATGGCATAGCCCATTTTCGCCAAAACCAGCACCTCGATTCTCGTTAATACTATAATTATAACAAAAAACGGACCGGATAGGGCATCCCCTCCGGTCTTAGTTCTGCATCAATTATGATATTTATAGTAATCCTGAGAATGGTAAGCTCTAAAGCCGCATGACTCATAAAGCCCCAATGCATTGGAATTCCTTGCCTCTACCTCAAGAAAAACAGGGAAGCCCTTACGAGTTTCCTCTATTACAACCTTTGATAGTGCACGTCTTCCTATTCCTCTTCCCTGAAGTTCCGGAAAAACAGCAAAACCATAAATCCACGCTTCTCCATTCAATTCAGAAACACGAATCTTTCCTGCCGTTTTTCCCGCTGCTTCAATAATGAAGTTTTGGTCGGTGCCAGATTCTCTTATACTTTTATTAAATTCACGGGCTTCCTCTTCCTTAAATCCAAAACCCCGGACTTCAAGCTGAACTTCAGCCTCTAAATCTTCATCCGATACAGAGCGCCTAATCGTAATGGAAGGATCCTCCGTTAATACCGCTTTCTTCCACTTCATTTGGTATTCTGCAAAGGAAAAAGTACACGGAACCGTTTTTAAAAACTCTTTTGCAGATTGGGATTTCGTTGGAGCGTTTAATAAAATAGTTTGGCTATTCCGCTCGATCGCCTGCTTGAGTCCTTTTTGAAGCAGACTTGTAAAAATTCCTTTTCTTCGAAAATCAGGATGTACCATTCCGCATAGTTCTACCTTATTACCAAAACCATAACTTCCCAAAAAACCAACAAGCTGACCATCTTCATAATGAAAAATGTCATCCTTGCTATTTTCCGGCCTGCTTTCGAGCATATCAAAATTAAGCTTTAGCTGAAATCCTCCATCCTTCTCACAAATCTCCTGAAGGGATTTAATTTCAACTAATTTTTCTTTTGTTAACATCATTTCACCCCTGTTCATATCCACTAATCCTATTCTTGGAAAGCTGAATAAATTCCTCCTTTTAAAGTGCAATTCATATTTATGGACCTTTTGGCAAAAAATAATGATTCGCAGGTTCTATGTACTTGATTAAAGGAGTTATCTCAGTGAATCGAAAACTTACCCTTATCCTTAGTATTTTGTTCATGCTTTTTATGGGAGGATTATTTACATTTTATTTCTTTAAACATGACTCCTCACGTTGGCAGGTGGCGCTCGGAGGAATTGTGGTAAGTGCTCTGCCGCTTTTGTTGCTCCGTGTTAAAAATAACCCTTTTAACAATATTGCCCTAATTGGATATTTTGTGTTTATTTTTTGTTCCACCTTCTTAGGATCCATTGCCCTTTTTTATCTGCATCATACATGGTGGGATACGACGATCCATTTCTATAAAGGGGCATATGTTGCATATTTGGGGCTGGCACTTTTCAATCTATTTGTACCTAAGAGTGCTCAAAGTCTGATATCGAACTGGATTCTCTTTATCTACCTGCTCTCTCTCGCGGCCACCGCAAGTGTTCTTTGGGAAATTTATGAGTTCGTGGGTGATAAAACCTTTACCCATACCATGCAGAGGGGCGGAAATACCGATACCATGCTCGATCTAATGGCCGGTCTTGGTGGCGGGTTATTAATGTCTTTATTTACATTAAAAAGAAAGCAGGTGGCCAAATGAATAGAATGATTGTAATAATAATTAGTCTTATCTATATGGCCTTTATGGGGATTCTGGCATTTTATTATCACGGGAGTTTTAAGTCCATGGTTGCGGTTGGGGGCATTGTTTGTGGTGCCGTCCCTCTCCTCTTAGCTATATTTTTTAAATTAAAGTTTAATCTTCCTATAATTTTTTCTTATTTCATTTTTTTGATCGGTTCCCAATACTTTGGTTCCATACTCGGATGGTACGGACTTGGCTGGTGGGACACTTTTATGCATTTTGTCAGTGGTGCAATCCTGGCCTTCGCAGCAATAGCCCTCTATGAGCGGCTGATTCATCGGGCCGCCGGAAGCTCGATCTCTCCCTGGTTTGTGTTTCTTTATACACTCTCCTTTGCTGCTCTTGGAGGCGTGTTATGGGAAATGTATGAGTTTAGCTCTGACCAGTTGTTTGGTTTGACACTTCAGGGGGGGGGCAATACGGATACAATGACTGACTTGATTGCTGATACGGTTGGAGGACTTGCTATTGCGATCTGGGCTGGAATAAGGACTAAAGTCAAAAATAATTGAACATATTAAAATCCCCGCTTTAAACAGCGAGGATTTTTTAATGCAGATACTCTGGATTATCTTTTGAAACTCCGTCTTTTATCTCTTTAAAAAGGTTTGTTTCTTGTTTGTCTGAGGAGGATTGTGGCTGCTTTCCCTTAAAATATTGGTCAAGGATTTTATGTAATTCTTTAGAGGTTAAAGGCTTGGCTTCATCCCTAAGTTCATAGCCTAATATTCCGTTTGGCTCAAGAGTCGCAATTTTCACATCTTCCATCTGGGAAATCCCCTGATTGCGCAGCCTCATTTCGATCTGATCCACAGTTAAGCGAAGTTTTTTAAGGCTCTCGTTATTTATTTTTCCGTTCTCTATAACTATCCGAGATTTGCCGGTAACCAGCCTTTCAAAAAAATTGAATTTAAATTGGAGATATTCAAGAAGAATAAGGGAACCTACAAACACGCCGGTAGCAATAGATGCATCCAGGACACCATCCTTTGCAATTGGATTGCCTATGATAGTTCCAATCGATACCATTACAACTGTTTGGGCCAGTGTCATCTGGGCAATTGATTTTCTCCCAGCGATTCTTAATAAAATAGTACTTACTATATATAAAACAACGGCGTCTAAAACCAATTTCATAATATCACCCTTCTTAACTTCCCCTCCTTGGCAACTGGCAATTCATACAAAAAGTCTTCAAATAAAAAACGCCTTTTATAGGCGTTTTTTGGAATAAATCATGGTTTCAGGACTACCTTAATACACTCATCCTCATGTTCATAGAAAGTTTTGTACATTTCGCTCGCCTGATCAAGAGGGACACGGTGTGTTATAATTTCAGTCGGATCGAATTCACCTGCCATTATTTTTTCAAACAACATCGGCATATAATGAATGACTGGGGCCTGTCCGGTTTTTATAGTTAAGTTTCTTTCAAAAATATTGCCTAACGGAAATGCATTGTATCTTGCACCATATACCCCCGTTAACTGCATTGTTCCGAACTTCCTGACAGCTTTTCTCCCAATATCAATGGCACTTAAGGTACCGCCCTGCAGTTTCAGTTTTTGCTCAATTGCCTCTACTGTTGATTTTTTTCCATCCATGCCTACGCAGTCGATGACAATATCAGTACCGCCATTCGTTATTTCTTTTATATATAGTCCTGCATCATCGTAGTCCTCAAAATTAATGATTTCCACATTATTCATTCTCTTAGCATGATTTAATCGATACGGAAGATTATCTACAGCAATAACCCTTTTTGCGCCTTTCATCCAGGCGAATTTTTGGGCCATTAATCCAACCGGTCCGCAGCCAAGCACCGTTACTGTCGATCCTTTTGTTACACCTGCATTTTCAACACTCCAATAAGCTGTTGGTAAAACGTCCGACATAAAAAGAAGTGCCTCATCCTCAAGTTCACAGGATTCAGGAATGACAAAGGGCATAAAATTTCCGTATGGTACACGCAAGTATTCTGCTTGTCCGCCCTGGTAGTTCCCGTACCTTTCTGTAAAGCCAAAATATCCCCCGCTATCCACGTTTGGAATTGGATTATCGGGATTAGAGTTATCACATTGGCTTTCCATATCATGCTGGCAATAGTAACACTGCCCACATGAAATATTAAACGGCAGGACTACACGGTCGCCTTTTTTAACCTTTGTCACGTCAGGTCCTACTTCCTCTACAATCCCCATTGGCTCGTGCCCAACAACGTAGCCGTGACGGGTAGGCATTCCTCCGGTATAAATATGGAGGTCTGAACCACATATTGCTGTCGAAGTAATTTTTACAAGAATATCATCCTTTTTCTCGAGCCTTGGATCTTCAACCTCTTTAACTTGCATATCCTTTGCACCTTGGAATGTTACTGCCTTCATTATTCAACCTCCTAAAAAAAAGAATACTTTTCTATACCCGTTTGCTTTATTAATATGTTAGAAAACTGGAACTTTTATAAAGGACCATGATCTAAGCAGTCCATGTCTCCGCGTTCAAAGTTTGAATTTTGATGGCTAAACAAAAGAAGACCCAGCTGAGCTGAGCCTTCTTTTCCATGATCATTCTTACCAACGATGGGCTTTCGCATTGGATCTCAAAATAACTGTGTTTTGAGTTATTTTTGTTTCTCCATTCACTTGCGACTTTGTGTGCTTAGGCCTTGTCCAATTGTGGTGAAAAAGCTGAGAATGCGGATCAAGCTGATCTCTATAACTCATCGAATCACCTCTGGGGGTAAGAATAAAGGACAATGTTCCAACGAACATCATCCTTTATATAATCTGTTATAAGAGCAAGAATCATACCTTTTTTATTCCGCTGCCTCTTGACTAATTGTATGTTCCTGAACTAGTTCTTTATCCCGCTTAATTCTTCCCTTTCCTACCGATAATGCAACAAGTATTCCGGCAGCAATAAATACAAGCCCTGTTAAAAAAACAGTTGTAAACGAATCAGACCATGCTGTTTTGATGGAATGTATGATTACCTTTTTCATTTCTTCCGGTATTTTTAATACATCCGGCTTGATTAAAAGTCCAAATAAAACATCTGTTTTTTCTGAAAGAGCCTTTAAGGCTTGATGTGCCATTGGATTGGCTGCCTTATCCGCTACCTCTGTCATGTTTGTTTCAAGCGAATGATTCATAACAGAGTTTAAAATTGTAATCCCAATGGTTCCGCCAATGGAACGGAAAAAGGTAGAGGCTGATGTAACAGTACCCAGCCTGTTTTTTGGAAATTCATTTTGAATAGCGATCATTAAAGTCGGCATTACAAGTCCCATACCAAATCCAAGAACCACCATATATGCGTATGCGGTAAATTCACTTGAATCCAAGCCCATTGTACTCATCAGATAAAAGCCTAGTGAGGCAATTAGCATCCCCATGGCTAAAACGGTACGGTAGCGCAGCCTTAACAGCAGCTGTCCTCCCAGAACGCTTGCGGTGATCATCGCGATCATCATCGGAGTCATGGTAGAACCCGCCTGTGTTGGTGATACGCCAAGGATTCCCTGCATATACATCGGAACAAACATGATGGCTCCAAACATACCAAGTCCCAGTAAAAAGCCCAGACCATTCATGGTTGCAAAAATGCGGTTTTTAAACAAAGATAAATCAAGAATTGGTTCCTCTGCTTTTCTTTCAATAAAACCGAAGACAATCAGCAGCAGAAGCGAGCCTCCAAAAATCATATAGGATGTAGCTGAAGCCCATTCAAACTTATCTCCTCCGAATGTTAATCCTAGGAGCAATAAAACAATTGCTGGGATCAAGGTTACAATTCCCCAATAATCGATATTAACTTTTCCCTTTGCTTTATGGGCATTTTCATGTTTCAAGCCTGTAAAAATTAAGAAAGTAGAGAACAGGCCAAATGGCACATTAATAAGGAAAATCCAATGCCAGGTAATATGATCAACAATTAGCCCTCCGAGGAATGGCCCAATAACAGAGCTTAATCCAAAAAGCGCCCCGAATATCCCCTGCCATTTTGCTCTTTGTTCTGCTGTAAAAATATCACCTACAATTGTTTGGGAAAGTGGCATGATCATGCCGCCGCCAATACCTTGTAATCCCCTATAGATGATTAATTGTTCCATTGAAGTAGCTGTT
The DNA here is from genome assembly GCF_058790155.1 of Neobacillus sp. FW104-15D2. NCBI lineage: Bacteria > Bacillati > Bacillota > Bacilli > Caryophanales > Bacillaceae > Neobacillus > Neobacillus sp. FW104-15D2. Next base: position 33,902 of record NZ_JBYTCJ010000038.1, on the reverse strand, counting down.
GCACAAAGACCTGAGCCTATTACAAAGATAATTGTCCCGGTCAAATAGAGAAATCTTCTTCCATAAAGATCCGACAATTTCCCTACAATAGGTACAATGGTAGTGGAAGTAATCATATAAGCCGTAGTAACCCAGGCAAAGATTTTAAAACCATTTAATTCGGAAATAATGGTTGGCATGGCAGTTCCTACAATGGTCTGCTCAAGCGCACTAAAAAACATACCGATGATTAGGCCGGTCAGGACCATTCGGGTATTAATTCCTTTTTGCTGAATTTCCATCTTTTTATCTCCTTTTCACAATGAATGAAAGGTCAGGTTTTTTATTAGAGGTCTGACCGTTCAGTCATTAATCAATACTATAATAAGAAGCAATTTCATTAATATACTTTTCGAAAGCTGATATATCCTTAAAATTAGAGAGCATCCCTTTTATGACAGGAATTCTTGGAACATCCCTGCGTACCTCTTCACCAAGAACATCAAGAGATATTTCAAGTGATTCCTTGTTTTCCCTTCCTTCCAGCTCATTACGCATTTGGGCGAACACTTCATCAATATCAAGGGATTTACGAAGGAGCTTTGCTTTTTCAAGAATTTTGTTTACCATCTGTTCATTAAGGAAGGATTGGTCAAAATCCCTCACCATACTGTCCATCCTCTTCATTAAAAAGTGTGTGAGTTCTTCCAAATCAAGATCAGCCTGATCAATAAGCATCAGTCTCATATAGGAATGAAAAAGCCCCTCTAAAATCATCGAGAGGTCAGTAGCAAAGGGCTCTGCTTTCTGACCATAAACAGATACTAACCCCTTGCGATAAAGCAGCAGAATCTCGTGATGTTTTTCAAACATTAGCTTTTTTATATCTTCATTTCTTGGTATGGCCTGTTCTTTAGAAAGCATAATAAAAAACTCTTTATGCTCAATAAAAGTTCCATAAACGGCTGAAAGCTGTTTTTTGAATTTTTCCCGTGGAGAGATATCCTTCTCGTCATACAATGAAATATTGAAAAAAATAGTATCAAAATTATATTTCATAATAGCAAGCAATAAATCTTCTTTTGACTTGAAGTGCAGATAAAATGCCCCTTTGGATATTCCGCTCTCTGTCGCAATTTCCTGTATAGAGGTAGACGAAAATCCTTTTCGTGCAAAGAGTTTCAAACCTGCTAAAACAATGGCTTTTTCCTTCTCCTGCAACAACTTAAAACCTCCATTACCCTGAAGTTAATTGTCTAATTGAACCACCAACTGAATGAATAGTCACTTTAATATTGACCACTCAGTCAATATTAGAATGTTTCACAAATATTGTCAACAGAAATTAAAAAAGAAGCATTTCTGCTCCTTAAATGTTTATCCCTATTAAAGTTTGCTGGCAAATTCGTTTAACTGCTTTGCCATCTCCTTAATTTCCTCGATAAAAGTAGATGTCTGAGATATTGATTCCGCCTGTCTTTTTCCTATATCCGCGATTTTTTCAATGGATTTTCCCATTATATTAGTTGCTTCTTTTATTTGGTTCATCGTTTCATTAATCTTTTGAGTAGAGGCAACCGTTTCCCTGGAGAACTTACGGATTTCGTTTGCTACCACCTCAAATCCCCTGCCTTTTTCCCCAGCCCGCGCAGCTTCTATGGCAGCATTTAATCCCAGCAGATTTGTCTGATCGGCAACACGTTTAATTATTGAAAGGACTTCAGTTGATTGCTTAATATTTGCATCCGCCTGATGGGATTGATTAAGCAGTTCTTGGGAAAAATCAGCAAGTGAGTTGGATCCACCCGCGATGCTATTTATTTGCGCATTCGCCTGCATTAAGGAAGCTGAAATTTGATCTGCAATGTTCCGTAACTCTGTTTGTTTTCGGACCTGTACTGCTATTCCCCCTATTACCTCTCCGTTTTGGCCATGCAGAGGTACGGCCGTCCCCGTAAACTCGAAACCATAAAAGTCAGAAGGTACATCTGCCTTTAACGCCTTACGTGTTCTTAGAACCTGAGCAAGCGGTTCATCCTTATTTAATTTTTGGCCAATCTCAATTTTTAAATTAATGTTATCACCAGGAAAGTAAGCAATAAACTTTTCCATGTCACAAACAGCGATGGATAAATCAACAGGTACTGCCGCTTTTATAATGGGTATTAAAGAAACTAGATTATCTAATGAATTAATTTTGTTTAACACGATGCCAACTCTCCATTCCGTAATAAATGGTTCTTCCCTTTATATCGGTAATTTTTAAGGAAGTATAAACACTGTCGGTTTGGCAAAAAAATGTCTTTTTGTTAAAATAATCTTATTAAACGGATGGAAAAGGCGATGGAGTTTCGCCTTCAGGATTTAAACGTCATGACTCCTGCCAGAAATACCCGGCAGGAGTTTTTTAGAGGACAGGTGAAATAATTGAGGTATTTCTTAGTGGGGCTTGCAGGTATAATTGGAGCTCTTTTGCGTTATTTAATCGGCTTTTACTCCCCTCACTGGTGGGTCTATGATTTTCCAATGGCTACCTTTATAACAAATATGCTTGGCTGCTTTATCCTTGGCTGGTTTACTACCTTTTTGCCGAAAATGAAATCTCTTCACCCATATTTAATCACGGCTTTGGGTACCGGATTGATCGGTTCCTTTACTACCTTTTCAACCTTTAGTGTCGAAACAGTAGATTTAATCACTGATTCTAAATGGGGCATGGCAATTTTATATGTACTTGTAAGTCTATGGGGCGGATTACTCTTTTCATGGGCAGGCTATCGAACGGGGATGACAAGCAAGATTGGCCGGGTGAGTGAAGAATGATTTTTAATATATCTTTGGTTGCCATTGGAGGCTTTTTGGGTGCAATGTCTCGTTTTGGTGTCAGCAATTTTATCAAAAGCACATTACCTTCAGTGTTTCCCATCGCAACCCTTACAGTAAATCTATTAGGGTCCTTCTTACTCGGTCTATGTATAGGAGCGGGTCTGGATAACTCCTGGAGGCTATTGCTGGGAACGGGATTTTTAGGAGCATTTACAACCTTTTCTACTTTCAAATTAGAAAATGTACAATTACGTGAAAAGGGAAAATGGAATACTATAATTCTTTATCTTACTGTCAGTTATACCTTTGGTATTCTGCTTGCATTCTTTGGTATGAAATTAGGCGGATTATGAATAAAACAAAAGGGGGTGAACTTAAAAGTTCACTCCCTTTTGTTAATGGATAGTATAAAGTTTTACCTTTTAAATTAGCTCCAGGGCCCGCAAAGCTGCATGTCGTCTTTTCAGAGAAGCCGTTACAGGAAGTTTACTCAAGTAGTTGCTCCGCTGAAAAGAAGCTTACTTTTTCTTATTCTATTATAATAACTTCTGCTTTTGACAGACGATAGGATTCGCCGGATACTTTGATATTAAATGGTTCACCTGTGAGAAGTTCAATTTTGCTCTGTGTTTTTGATTTGGTCACACGAAGCTTCCTTCCCTGATAATGAAGCGGGAAGGAATAGCCTTCCCATTGAGCAGGAAGAATTGGCTCCAAAGAAAGACCTTCTTCTTTAATCCGCAAACCTGCAAATCCAAAGATAATAGCCATCCAGGTTCCGCCCATGTTTGCCATATGAAGGCCATCCTTTGTATTGCCATGTGTGTTGTCCAAATCAAGACGGGCCGTTTCAATGAAATAGTCATATGCTTTTTCCCCATACCCATGCTTGGCGGCCATGATACTAAACACACACGAAGACAGGGACGAGTCATGAGTAGTTACTTTTTCATAATAATCATAGGAATTTTTCATTGTTTCGGCTGCTTGTTCATCCTCCAGCAAAAAATGTGCTAAAACCGTATCTGCCTGTTTGCAGACCTGGTACCGGTATAAGGTTAATGGATGGTAGTGAAGCAATAAAGGAAATTTATCTTCAGGTGTTGATGGAAGATCCCAAACATCCTTATTCAAAAATGAATCATCCTGCGGGTTAATCATTAGTGTCTCATCATACGGAAGATACATTTGTTTTGCCGCTTGCTCCCATACTCCGGTTTCCTGGAGCTCCAGTCCAATCCTATTGCTTAATTCTGCTAACCCTTCCGGCTCCATTGTTTGTAATAGATTATAGGCTTTAACAGCCCATCTTAAATTATGCTTGGCCATGGCGTTTGTATAGTAATTGTTATTCACAATACAGGTGTATTCATCTGGACCTGTAACAGCGTCAATCCGGAATTGGCCATTCTTGAAATGACCAGCTTCAATCCATATCCTGGCTGTCTCAAATAAGACCTCTGCGCCGTATTCCTTCAAAAATTCCATATCTCCTGTGACCATATGGTATTGAATAAAGCTATAGGCAATATCTGCACTAATATGATACTGAGCAGAGCCTGAAGGAAAATAAGAAGAACATTCAGTTCCGGAAATTGTCCGCCAAGGATAGAGTGCTCCTCTAGAATGTCCCATTATTTTTGCATGGTTTCGTGCACCATCAAGGATGGAATAACGATAAATAAGCAATTTTTTCGCTATTTCCGGATTTGACATTAAAAATACTGGTAACATATAAATTTCGGTATCCCAGAAGTAATGCCCCTCATAGCCTTCTCCTGAAAGTCCTTTGGCAGCAATATTGGATACCTGGTCACGCCCGGCTGACTGGAGAAGGTGGTATAAATTAAAACGAATACCTTCCTGAAGGCTGGTATCACCCTGGATTTCAATATCAGTATCATTCCAGAACTGTCGAAGATACTCTTCCTGCTGTCTAAGTGCTTCCTCAAAACCTACTTCGGATAGAATAGAATGGATTCCTTCAACCTTCTCAGATAAATGATCTCCATGCCGGAGAGTATCCACAAATACACTCTTTTTCTCTAAAATTACTTTTTCGGTTAACCTGCCTGAGAAAAAACTTTGAATCATTCCGCTTTTAATATGATCCTCACGTTTGTAATCCTGGCTTACCTTATATATGGCTCCACATGCAGCCTTTAGCTTTGACTCAAGGGTTTCTACTTCTACAAATGAAATATCCCTCTGCTGTACTCCATTAACCCTGAGGCGTTTTGCATGTCCGGAAGAGATTCTTGGATCATTTTTGTCAGTAAAATTAGAAACGTCTCCATTTACCGTGGAAACAATGGTTATTTCATCTTTATAATTGACCGGTTCAACTATTACCTTCTGAATAAAAAGCTCCTTGTGAGTGAAGGGAACGAGTCGAAGAAACTTAATTTTTATTTCCTTTCCTTTAGGCGAACGCCAATGTACGTTCCTTTCGGAATACCCTTTATCCAAATGAAGGGAACGGTTATAAGAAAGGACATCCCCTTCAAACATGGAGAATTTTTCATCGCCTAAAAGAATAGTAATCGTTTGTGCATCAATGACGTTTAATAACTTTTGCTGAGTTTCCGGAAAACCATATAGCTTTTCTCCATATTCGATCGGCACGATATCATGAAACGCATTTATATAGGTTCCGCGGATAGATGAATATGTGTTCGGAAGACCTTCTTCGAAATTCCCCCGCACTCCGAGATAACCATTTCCGGTGAAAAACAAACTTTCTTCATTTAAAAGTTGTTTTTCCTGTAAGGATTCTGAGCTGATTCTCCAAGACATTGCTATACACCTCTATTTATTATTCTTTCACACCGCCGCTTGTTAACCCTGAAACAATTTGTTTTTGGAAGAAGAGAACGATTATGAGAGTTGGTATTGTAACGATGGCGGTAGCCGCAGATACCTCACCCCATAGGATCTCAAATTGTGTCCTTAGGAAGGAGATAGCGACCGGAACCGTATGGTATTCGGAATTAGTATTCAATGTTATGGAAAGCAGGAATTCATTCCATGCCGCAATGAAGGTAATGATTGCAACTGTAAACACACCCGGTGCAGCCAACGGAAAGATCACCTTATAAAGGGTCTGAAACGTGGTAGCTCCATCAATTTTAGCCGATTCCTCAAGTGCTAAAGGAATCTGATTGAAATGTGTCACCAATATCCATACTGCCATCGGAAGAGTAATCGTAGAATAAGGCAATACAATTGCATATGAATTTAACCAGTCTAGTTTTAAGAATAGGTTATATACAGGACCGGTCATAATCATTTGCGGAAACATTGAAACAGCAAGGATTAAGCCAAGCAGAATATTTTTCCCTTTAAAGTGAAAACGCGAAATCGCGTAAGCTGAAAAAGTAGCAACAATGACAACATATATGGTGGTTGTCGTCGCCACAATAAAGCTGTTTTTAATAGAATTTAGGATATTTTTTTCAAACAGGATTGTTATATAGTTTTTCAAGGTCGGATCTTTTGGAATAACCCGGAAGGCACCAGTTCCAAAGATTTCTCCAGAGGTTTTAAAGGAGGTAATGAAGACCCAGAAAAACGGAAATACCATGGCAAATAAGTAAAACGCTACGAACACTCCGAAGGTAATCCATAATTTCCGTTTAGATGTTTGCATATTGTTCCCTCCTTTAATTTTTCTCCATGAGATTGGCACCCAGGAATTTCACAAACAAAATCGCAATAATGGAAACGCATATGAACATCATCATAACAATAATAGAACCATATCCAAAATTTGTTTGTCCAAACATTACCTTATAAGCGTAAATGGATAATGTTTCGGTATCTCCTCCAGGTCCGCCACCGGTAAGTACATAAATAAGATCAAATACTCGAAAGGCATCAAGAGTTCGGAACAATAGCGCTACCAGAATAGACGGTTTTAACAATGGCAATGTAATCCTGAAAAAAGACTGAATTTTGCCTGCACCATCAATAGAACCTGCTTCATACAAAGAACTCGGGATATTTTGAAGGCCTGCCAGCAGTAGCAAAGCCATATATGGAGTTGTTTTCCATACATCCGATAAAACACTTGAAGCCATTGCTCCTGGACCGCTTAATAATAGATCCTGAGACTGTTTAACAAGCCCTACACTTTCAAAAAAATGGGCAACAATTCCGCTGCTTCCATTGTATAGATAACTCCACATGAGTGCCGCGACAGCTGTCGGTATAGCCCAGGGGATTAGCGAAGTAGTTCTGACGATCCCTTGACCAAACATTGCTTTATTTAAAATAAGGGCTAATCCAATACCAAGAACAAGTTCAATAAATACTGATACAACTGTAAAAAGAGTAGTATTCCGAAGTGCGATCCCTACCCTATCATCATTAAAAATCTTATTGTAGCCTTTAAATCCAATAAAATTGGAAGGAATAATACTATTTTGAATATCGTCGACCAGAGCAGGAAGGTCATCCTTATGGATAAGTGTATACTTGCTGTTTAACGATTCAACAAGGTTTTTGGCATCACGGTGAAGATTAACTAGGTCAGCCCTTTGGTCCCGGCTGATCTTAATAACACCTTTTTCATTAGCGAATTGTTTTCCAACAGATTTTAGCCTTGCATTTACTGACTTTACTTCCTTTTGATCTGCCGAGTCCTTAACGTTTGGTAAATCTTCATCAAGGAACATGGTTACATATAGCTGAGTTTCTTTGTATAAATTGACATTAAACCGTTCGTTGAAGTAAAGACCTGCTTTTTGCTGATCATTTAAGCGGTAATCAAAGAAGGTATACGTTAAGGACTGAAATACCGGCCAAAGTGAAAAGATGCCAATTAAAACAATCGTTGGAACGATGAACAGCCATTCTTTAAAACCCATTTTCCACATTACATTCACCCTTTCATGGCTGTAATTTCTTTAAATGCAGAACAATATGTTTCATAGAAAAAGGCTCTAATGGATGATTAGAGCCTTCTCTTTTATCAAAGTAAGAGCTTGGCACCGAACTTACAGCCTACAGTGCTTCGCTTTTTCATTAAGGCTCTTTTCGTAAACTTTGTTGATTATTAAAGAAAAAACAGGCTCGCTTTCCGCGGGCAATCCGCGAGCCTCCTCGGTCGCAAACGACCTGCGGGGTCTCGCCCGGCTTGCTTTTCCCGCAAGAGTCTCGCCTATTTTTGCTCACAGTTTCTTCAATTTCCAACAATTCTTTTAGAAGAGAGCCTTCATTAATTACTCGCCTTTACCTGCAGTTTCAACTGCTTTAACAGCCTCATCAAGTCCTGTTCCAGAACTTAAGTATTTATGTGCGTTTACTTGAATTGTATCCGATACCTTTGAATATTCAGGAGATACTGGACGTGCAATAGTAGTAGTAAGCGCTTTTTGGAAACCAGGATAAGAAAGCATTTCGTTTTTAGCTTTTACTTCGGCATTGTCTAACAGGGCATTAAATCCTGGCAGGTATCCGCCTTCTGTAGACATGATTTTTTGTCCTTCTTCGCCAGCGGCAAATTTAACAAAGTCCCATGCTCCATCAACATTTTTAGAGTTTTTATTCAAGCTTAGAAGCCAACCGCCTACAGAACCTCCATTTGGAAGTGGCGCAATGCCAACTTGATCGGTTTTGATTTTAACTCCATCTTCCCGTCCTTTGATACGTCCGAATGCATAAGGCCAGTTACGTGAGAACACTGCATTTCCTTGTTCAAAGTTGGTATGAGTTTCCCCTTCCATGAAGTTCAGGATATCCTTCGGAGAGAAAGGTGCTTTTGTAAATTTGTACATTGTTTCAAGTCCGCCCTTAACATCCTGGTAGGATTTAGAGAACTCAGTAACGTTAACAGTAAGACCCTCATATTGTTTTGACTGGTAAACAAAACCGTATTTAGTATTGTTTTTGCCAGTGTATTTTTGAGCCATTGCATAAAGATCATCATAAGTATATTGGCCGCTTTCAAGCTTGGAAGCATCCTCTGGGCTTACGATATCCTTACGAAAGTACAGAAGTCCTAAGTCAGGGAAGAAAGGAAGTGTATATTGCTTTCCTTTATAGTTACCTGAAGCCATAGAACCGGCATTGAAATCAGTCTTCTTATAGCTTGCTTCGTTCATTTTTACATCAACCGGCTCAAGGTATCCAGCGCCAGCAAATTCCCCTGCCCAAACTACGTCCAAAGATAAAATATCATACTCTTTAGAACCACTGGATAGAGAGTTTAACAGCTGATCGTGCATTTGAGCTGAATCATTAGTCATTTGTGTCCATTCAACTTTGTACTTGTCTTGCTTTGCGTTGAAGGCGTCAATTAATTTCTGAGTTGCTGGTGTATTATCATTCTGAGCTGCAAATTTTAAAACAACTGGTGCACTGCTTGACTTATCGCCACCAGATGGTTTTGCTTTTTCTTTGGTGCCTCCGCTGCTTTCGTTGCTGCATCCAGCTAAAGCAATGCTGGCCGCGAAAGAAAGCGTTAACAATTTTAACATCCAATTCTTCTTTTTCATTATTGTATAACCCCCTTAAGGTATATACTTGAATTGTAAATACAAGTAAATTACAATTATATTAAAATTTCATAGTTTTTAATAAAATTATAAGGTGAAGTAAATATGAACCTAAACCAATCGATTATTCAAGGTTATTTTGAAGCCCGCCTCGAGAATAAACAAAATTACTTTGCCCATCCCTCCTACTCCCTTGAACAGCAGCTTATGGATTGCATTGGCCGGTGCGATGAAGAAGAAGCGAAAAAAGTACTGGATCAAATCAATTCGACTGAAAGGGCAAAGCTCGCAGATGATCCGATCAGATCTCTAAAGAATTCGCTTATTTGCTCGTGTACACTTTTTACTCGTTCCATTATTAAAGGGGGAGTTTTTCCGGATGACGCCTTTAGTTTAAGTGATGTTTATATTCGAAGGATCGAAAAAATGCAAACGTTTGCGGAAATAACAGCACTTGAGTATGAAATGGTATCTTCCTTTATTAATTCGCTAAAAAGGGCGAAACGGCCATACTACAATTTTGTAGTCAATAAAGCTATTACTTTTATAAATCAAGAAATAATCGGTGATTTATCATTAGAAAAAATAGCTGAATCTGCAGGTGTACATCCCGGGTATCTGTCAAAGGTATTTAAAGAGTCAGTTGGTGTAACCATTTCGGAGTATATAAATCGTAAAAGAATGGAAGAGTCAAAGTATTTTCTTCTCCATTCAAAATTATCCCTGAGCGATATTGCGCATTTGTTCAAGTATTGCAATCAAAGCTATTACACATCATTGTTCAAAAAGTACATAGGTGTAACGCCTAAGGAGTTCCGCAATATACAGGGCGGGAATAGCCATTCTCCTCTTGAAAAGGAAAAAAGCATCCATCGCTGAATGCTTTTTCTTTTGTTTATTAGGAATGAATTTCTTTTACTCGTCCAACCTGCCCATCAGTAAGGCGAACCTTAATACCGTGGGGATGAGATGGCGATTTGGTTAGAATATCTTTTACAATACCCCTTGTAAGCTTACCTGTTTTTTGGTCTGCTTTTAAAACAATATCAACAGTCAATCCAGGTAACACGTCTTTTCTATTCTGTCCGTTCATTAGACACCCATTTTTCTTCGTGTATTGCTTGGTTTTTTCGTTTGCTGGCTTTTCATTCTTTTGGTTGAAAGGTCCCCATTCGCTATTCCTTTATCAGCTGTAGCCTGGTTCTTTTTATTTTGAAGCTGCTGCTTCATCGCCTCTTGAAGGCTGATTTTCTTTTTTGGTTGTTCTGATTGATTATTTTCAGTCATGAGTACATCCTCCTTTTTGGCATATCGTAGTTAATTAAGTATAATCTATTTTCGTTTATTTGAAAAACAGACTTTTTGAAACTCCCTAATGGTTGATTAAAAACATAATGGGCAGTTCCTTTTTATACATTTCCTTATAGTATTACTTGAAAGAGACGCGGTGTTATTTTTCATATATGATCAGTTTGAATTCATCGCTTTCTTTTCCCCCGTTTAAACTGTTGATACATCAGGATTTTTCCATTTTTAATCAAACGTTTGATTAAATTAATTTGAACCGCAATCGTAAGTTGCTGTTTCGTCCTTTTATAAGTTCTTCCCCCTAATTAAGTAATGGTACCAACGAGAGAAAAGAGGGAGGCTGTATGCAGACTATATAATTTCCAGAGAGATTTCTCTGAAGTTGCACCCTGCTTTTCATTGCTCCTAATTAAAATGAACATAATGGAGAACAATAAGCACTAAATAAGCTCGATAGGAGTGGTGTCCATTGAAAACTTTCATTTATTTGATCTCTATTTTAATTTATATCTTGTCCAATTGTGATTCTGTTGAGGCCTCTAGGAAAAGCCGGCAAGAATATGAGAAAACAGGACATGTTATATGGGATATTAAAACAAATGAAAAAATGGTGGCTTTAACCTTTGATGATGGACCAAATCCTGTATACACTCCTCAAATTTTAGACCTCTTGGCACATTACAATGCAAAGGCGACCTTTTTTGTCATTGGCTCTGAGGCAGATAGAAATACGTCCATTATAAAACGGGAATATCGAGAGGGTCACGAAATTGCCCTTCACACGTATCATCATGTTTACAATTTTCATTCCAATAAAGCGGAGTTTAAATATGAATTAAAAAAAGAAGCTAATACGATTAAACGTATAACAGGCGGCTATAACCCCTCCCTTTACCGGCCCGTCGCCGGGCGCATTAATGATTTCATCGTACAAAACTCTATAAAGAACGGCTATACCGTTATTATGTGGTCATGGCACCAGGACACCAGGGATTGGGAATCACCGGGTACAAACAAAATTATTAACCAGGTCATTTCAAACACCAGACCTGGTGATATTATCATTTTTCATGATTCTGGCGGCGATCGGAAACAAACTGTTAAGGCTTTAAAGAAAATCTTAGAATTTTATAATAAAACCGGATATAAATGTGTAACAGTTTCTGAAATGTTATTTCGTTCAAAATCGATCATCCCACAATAAAGCCAAACCCTACGAATGGGTGCTATAGTTTACGTTGTTATTATGGGTCATGAAATAGTTGGGGATACCCAATTGACCCATTTGAAAAATCAGTTTTTTTATAGCAGATCAACTGGGGGTCAAAATGGGAGAATATCAGCTTAAGCATCATTCAAAAATGACTTTAAAGCCGATTCGCTTGATCTGGTGAACCTGACTATGGAAATTGAAGATGAATTCGCGATTCAAATCAGTGACAAAGCTGCAATGACACTTCAAACAGACGGTATCATCTATATTGAGAACTGTTTATATGAAAGGCGGATATCCTAACGCAGCCAGACACTTAAACAGAACGTATCGAGCAGGTTCCCGCTATATGATATGACAGAAATGCTCTTATCACTGCGACAATCCCCTTCCTCATTAATGCCTCTTTGAGCACATTAAGATATTCACCCACTGACTCAGAGGCCAAATTGACAAATCACCTAGAGTGGGTACGTTTTTTCACAATTGATTAAACATCATACTTTTTAAAAAATATTAATGATTATTAATAATGAGCCGGAAGAACATTATCGTAAAGTCAGTTATGATGATTCGTTCGTTAAGACTCAAGGGTCGGTTAGGCTAAACTTCCTTCTATCGAGTATGACAGAACTAATAAGTATTAACACAAAACAACTGCCAGGCTGCCCTGACAGTTATAAAATACGCTATCATTGTTTGTTCGTGCTGCTATCTACAATTCTTCCTAGAAAGAAACCGTCAACTTCTTTTAGCTTCCCTCTCCAGAGAATATCGCCTTGTGATGGTGTTGGTTTACTGTCACCGCAGTAAACCTTTGTATTCTTCAAATGGATAAAATGTGCTTCCGAGTCATTGGATGCTGCTGCACTTCCTGCCTTTGAAAGCTGCTCGCTTAAATTTTGCGCAACTTCATCACCTTCTCCAAATAGCTCACTTAAAATGCGAAAGTATTCCTTAGCAGCTATCATTGTTCCAGTAATAACATCACCTTTTACATTTAAAGTAATATCTAAAGAAAAATCTTGTTTATTAGCCGCCTGTACAAAAGATTCTAAAATAGTGTCCTTCGTTCCCTGCTCAATACCCATAATTTATTCTTCCTTTCTTAATCCGCCTAGAAGGAGGTAGGTTTCTTCATCACTTTCAAGAACTGAATAATGCTTCTCGTTTTCTCCCTCATTTGGCTTTTTTGGTTTTGATGTATTTTTGGTCTGAGTTTGTTGTTTTGTTTTATCCTTTTGTTTACTTTCCAATTTAGTACCTTTTGAACCTCGTTCATTTTCACTTCTTTGTTCTTCTTCAGTCTCATCCTCTTCTTTATCTTCCTTGTCTTCCTTTACAGTCTCTTTCTGTTCGCCATTTTCCGCGTCTTCGTCTGGAGCTGCTTTCTCTTGACCGTCTTCCTCTTCTTTATCTTCCTTGTCTTCCTTTACAGTCTCTTTCTGTTCGCCATTTTCCGTGTCTTCGTCTGGAGCTGCTTCGTCTTGAAGGTCTTCCTCTTCTTTATCTACTGCTGCTTCCTCTTGACCGTCTTCCTTGTCCTCTTCTGAAGTTGCCAGCCCTTGCCCTTCTTCTGCAGCCTCATTCTCTTGGTTTTCTTCCTTTTCTTCTTCAGAAGCTATTCCTTCTTCGCTATCTTGCTCGTCTTCTTCTGCAGATTTACTCTCTTGGCCTTCTTCCTCGCCTTCTTCTGCAGCTTTTTCCTTTTGACCGTCTTCCATGTCTTCTTGTGAAGTTTCTTCGTGGCTACCTTCTTGATCCCTTTTTACATCGTCTTGTTGAATTTCTTCATGGAAATCTCCCAGACCATTTTCCCCTTGACCTTCTTGATTTTCATCCTGCTCGTCTTGTTCTTCAGTAAGCTTTTTCAGCTTGTCTTCCAATTGAGTCAAGTACTCTTTTAACTCGTTATTTTCTTTTACTAAGGAATCATAATCCTTATTAGCTGATTCTTCCTGGATAGAATTTCCGAGTCTGGTTTCGTCCTCAGAATTTTCCTTTTCGTCATTCGAATAATTTTCTGTTAATGTTTCACTGTCACTTTTTAATAGTCTGCCTGCTGTGTTCTTTATGGTATCCACAGCTTTTAAGGACTTCTCTTTTGCAGCACTGCCCAATTCCATACCTTTGTTTTTTATTTTTCCGCCGTCTATATTCTTAATAAGTTTTTTACCAGTCTCAGGAGTTGCAAGATATCCGACAGTTGCACCAATTACACCACCTGCAATTGAACGCTTTATCGCACTGACATTCAGGCTGTTTTCATTTTGGTTTTTATTTTCCTGATTATTATTTTCCTCAGTTAGATTAGTCTTTTTAGTTTCTCCCATTGTAAAAAACCTCCTATTAGTAGTTGAATTCGGTTTTGCTTAGTCGATTTGTACCTATTTGTTGTTCGAGAGATTCAAGTCTCTCATGTAATCTTTTATTTTCTTCCTCAAGAGCCTTCTTATTGTTGTCTGCCGCTTTAGAGTTTAAATAGGGGTCTGTTTCCCACCAGTCCATTCCTATTTCCTTTGCTTTATCAACAGAAGCAATAATAAGGCGTATTTTAATTGTAAGTAGTTCTACATCGGCAATACCCACCGTGATATCACCCGCTATAACTACACCTTTATCTAATATTTTCTCAAGTACATCCACAATCGTACTGGATTGCATATTATGTTCGATTGCCATTTGAAGTCCTCCTTGGCATTGTTATTAAAGCAGGCTACCTAAGGGACCAAGATCGATATTTAGATCTTCCGCATCCAGACCGAAAATTTCTTTCAATTCTTCCATTTTTTCTTCCAGATTCATAAGTGCCTCACCCAAATTTTCAATTTGCTCGTCACTTAAATTCCCACCTTCGACCCGTCTAATTGCATGCCTTTCAACAATTTGCCTCAGCAGTTCAATAACTGTTAATACTAACTGTGCTAATCCATGCTCGGCATTTTCCGGATCTAGATTAATTTTTCCATTTGTTTGGCTGGCCTGTTGCATGAATCAGCTCCTCCCTCTGTATATCAAATTGTTCTGAAGACACGGTTTTACGAGTTTCCTGCTGTGACTGGACAAGAGATTCTACAGAAGCAATGAGGACTCTTAAATCTAAATAGACTAAGTCCACCCCTGCTATAGAAACCACTAAATCTGCTTTTATAGCCACACCTTTATCCAGAATTACATCCAAAATATCAATTAATGCTATATCCTTGTTTTCGACTGATTCTCTTAATGACATATCTTCATCCCCATTTATGAAAAGCAGGAAAAATGGTAAGCGGGCCACGGCCCTGTTGCCTCAAACTGCCATCCTATCTCCTTCATGTCCTTTTCATATTTCTGGATTTGTTTCAAAAAATGTTCAACTTCAGACTTGGAAATTAGGTATACACTATTCCAAGTCATATCATCTTTTCTTCCTGTAACATCACTGCTCCAGGTTCTTTTAACATTTCCCTTAAGGGCAAAGCATTTTAGTTCCAAATGTATTCTTTCGCTTACTTTGTTTTTTTCTTCTTCAAGTTCGCTATTAATCAATTTATCTAGCTTTTTCTTTTCAAAAAATTGTTTACCCTTAGGCAATTTACTAATTTCTTCTCTCTTTGCTTCTATTACTGGATGACTTTGACTCACTTGGTCCTTTAATAAGTGATCATCACAGTAAATTTTTAAATTCCATTCCTCATTTCCATCTATTAAGGCAAATGTACTCATCATTTTAGAATCATTAGATTGAACTGCTGTTTCCAGACTTTCTCGATTTTTATATAAAGTACAAAATTTTAATGGTATAAGGGTGCAGGCTTTCGATAACATCATCACCGTTTCATGATGATGAAATGCTTTTTCCTGAAGCCATTCTATATCGTTATTAATCAGTTCTTTAATTCTATTTTCTGAGTACTCTTCTGCATCGAGGTTACACACAATTGCCGTTATACTTCCTATTGGAATGGTGTATAGTTCACCTATACCATCGAAGCCTTTTAGAGAGGGAAATGATAGGTTAGTTTCTTCCTTTGTTGGAATTAATCCATACAAATAAATTAGACCGCCCATTTTACAACTCTCCCTATTTTCTCTTTGTCATCTCTTCCCATTGTTCCATTTCCAGCCGTTTTGCTACTTCATATCGAATAATTAGCTCTTCTTCCTTAGCTTTATATGCTGCTTCAGGAATCTCCCCAAGCTCAAACATCATTTGAAGCTGTATAAGCTTCTGCTGAATGGTTGGAAGGTGATACAACTCTTTATCCGCTTCTTCTTTAACCTTTTCTGCTATTTTTATCACAAGATTAATAGGTGCAGAAACAAGCTTATGCAGCATTAGGCATCCTCTACTTTTAAGCGGATATTAACAAAGTTATATGCCGCCCAAGGTCCACTGTAGTTAAATTCAACTTTATCCTTCCATTTTTCATGCATCTCATTTACAGCTTTATCAAACTCAGCTTCTTTGTCACGATCCACTAGGAATGCGGCATTTAAGAGCATCTTCTCCCCTATTGGATCATTCACTTTTGAAGCTTCAGCTAATTCCTTTAAAGGATTAAATACTTCCTTTTTAACATCTTCCTGTAAGGAGGTAATAATTTTTTGGGCAGCTCCTCCCAATTGAATTCTTTCATAGTAGCTTGCTGCTTCAGATTTACCCTGGACGGCTTTTGCCATTTTCTCGATTTTCGAATCCTGGTTAACTTGTGATTCCAGCCACTCTTTTTTTCCAATCACCTTCAATCCAAGCTCAATCTTCCCTTTTATTTCTGGAAAGAGTTTTTGGAATTGGGGATATAAATTTTCCAGCAGAACGCCAACATCCTCTTTTGAATGAAAGACATTCCCAAAGCTAACTGGAATAACCGTTTGATTCTGTTTCATTACGAGAGAAACTGCGTTTTGATGCATCATTAAATTATCCTTATTGGGATGATAAATTTTCATTGGAACCTCAGCCGCAACCATAGCAGCGTCTTTATAGCGAATGGTAAAAAGCTCTCTATTTTCATCTTCCATTTTTATTTCACCGAATGTCTCATCTTGTTCGGTCTGAATTCCACAAAAGATATATATGCCTTTCGTCTCTTCATGACTCATTGGTAAAACCTCCCCCTACTTCTCTATAACCTTTAAGTTTTTACATGCTTTTATAATTAATTTTTCCGCTGTTTTCATTGGTTCATTAGATTCGATACAACGGCTCACCTGATGGCCTAATATATCGATACATAAGCGCTGAAAACCAGGATCTGAACCATCTACTGGTATATTCCCTTCTGAAGCGATCCTTGCAATCATCAGGGAGGCTCTCAGGCTCGGCCCTTTATCATCTTTACAATCTTTCCGTATTTCAGCTATAAGCGTTGTGATGGCTTTAGCTTTGCTCTTTTCCATTTCAAGTTTTTCTGAAACGATAGCGGCCTCACGGTCAAAGTCTTTATGGTCAATAAATATGGTTATCAGCCTGTCCAGCAGTGCATCTTGTGTTTGATAGACACCTGCATATTCATCCGGATTGCTGGTGAATATCACTGCAAACTCGGGATGAACACGAACAAACGGCTCTGTTAATTTTGTTCCGTACAGAGGCAGAATTCCTTCTTCTAAAATGGATAAAAAGATATTATTAGCAGACGGCTGAGAACGGGTAAACTCATCATAAACAAGGGTGTATCCATTCTTAACTGCCTCTAGTAACCGCCCATCTCTCCATGTCTCTGTCACGCTTTCGTCCCTTTTATAAACAGATCGAACATAGTTATCTATTACTTTTTTACTCGTGTAGCCGGTAAAATCACCAATCAAATCTTTATTGTTTAATTCATGGTTACCATGAATGAGCATGACAGGTCTATTTCTTTTTTTGGCCAAAGCTAGTGCCAGGGAGGTTTTCCCTGTCCCAGACGGCCCAGTAAAATGAATTGGATAGCCAGCTTTCAAGTACTGCAATGAGCGGGAAAGTAAGTCTTCTGTCTTGGTGTCTTGTACCAATGCTCGTGTACTTCTGTTAATTTTTGTGTTTAAGACTGTCACTCTTTTTCCCTCCTGCTCCCACTACACTTCTTGTTTAATTGAACTTCTATAACGAATATCCAGCCTTTTATAGGCTGTCACTTCCTTTTCTTCATTTAGAAGGACCTCGTAAACGCCAAGCATTTCATCCTTTGCGTATTTTTTCATGTATTCCTTTTCTTCAATGACTTCCACCGTAAGCTTCCAACCACCGTTTTCACTTTCCACAACAGAAGTAATTTTATGGACCGGTGCTACGTATTCATTGAAGAAATCAGTAACATTCCCAATAATCTTTTTTATTTCCATTGTGTCCTCCTGCGATTGCATGGCTTGCCAGGGCTATTTTAACCCTGGCTGTGCCTAGATTTACTAAATACTAAAGCGGCCCTGTCTTTCATTTGATGGAGAAGGCAGGCCGTTTTCTTCAACCTCATCCCGAAGTAAGCCAACGGCTTCAGCATAACGAAGCCAAGTATCAACACTCGCAATAACTACCCTTGCTTCAACGGTTAGAATTTCTATTCCCACTACAGAGACTCTTACAAATGCATCAATGACAATACCTTTATCTAAAATTCGGTCAATAACCTCAGCTAAACTGGAACTATCCGTACTCTTTTGAAGTGCCATTCTTACATTCTCCTTTCTTTATTCCGATTAAGAACCCATTGTCTTAATGTTATTAGATGATTTTATTTTTTCTGCACTTTTGATCTTAGTAGCGCCCTTAATATCCTTAGATGTTTTGATATTTTTAACGCCTTTCACTTTTTGCTCATTGTCGTCTTTAAATTTTGAGGAAATATTTCTTTGAAGGTTCTCTCCAGCCTCAACTGCTTTCCCAAGCTTTTCACGGGCAGAGAGTAAGGCATCCTGAGTTTTTTCTTTTGCCTCACCTGCTTTATCGTGCAGTTTATCAGCAAATTCATCTCGTCCATTCTCTAGTTTTTCAGTAAACTCATTTGCTTTTTCCTGAATGTGACCCGTAATTTTCTCTTTTGCTTTTTCTACTACTATTTCTTTAGCTTTTTCTTTTATTGGTTCAGGGGTGTGGTCTATCAATTTTTCAGCAGCCTTACGAACCACTTTTTTTACACGTTTGCCCAACCCTTCACCCCCCTTTTAAAAGGAATAGAATTACTTGGATTCCGCCAGAGCAGAGAGCATTTTTTCGATTCTGTCCAGGCGGTCATTTAAGTTTTTATTCTCTTCCTTGATTTCTTCATATTGATCTGGAGAATCATCTACTTTCACTTCGTCATTATTTTCCTTATCAGAGGCTAGTGAATGATCTTCCTCTTGGGGTTTATAATTCGAAGCTAACTGCCTTAGACTATATTGAGCTTGTTCAATTAGAAGCTCTTGGGCTGTCTTTTTCAATTCATTGCCTGCGTGCTTTATAAACTCTGTTTCACTAAAATTTTTCAAGAGATTCTTGCTTGTTTCATGGCTGGATAGGAGGCCAATTCCTGCCCCTACTACCCCTCCAATAACAGCCTGGTTCATAGAAAACTTGCTATCCTTTTCTTGTGTTGGTTCTTTTTTTGATTCAGACTTTTGTCCTTTTATCTCTTGTGTTGGCATTTTATCAATCTCTCCTTTGAATTTTGTTGGTTATTTTATATAAGATCAAAAACTAAAATTCGGCTCCTTGTTTATCTGCCTATTCGTTAATCCTTCTTCTTGCACTTCATCCCGGAGGAGCCCAACAGCTTCTGCGTACCTGATCCATGTATCAACACTTGCAATTACGACCCGGGCTTCGACTGTGAGAATTTCGATACCTACTAGTGAAACCCTGACAAATGCATCAATCACAATTCCTTTATCCAGTATTCTGTCAATTACTTCAGCAAGGCTTGAACTATCAGTACTTTTTTGAACACTCATGTTTTTTCTCTCCTCTCAACTTAAAAAAATTTTTTGAGTTGAATTGGACTACTTTTTTACCAGGCTTATTAACCTATACCTTCAAGAGGAATGATTAAACTAAAGGTCATAAGATTTACTTATATAAAATCTATCCACTAATGCCTTTTTCTTGAAAACCATGAAACTTTTATGTCCCAAACTTCTATTTATAGGTAAAAAGTATGGTTTTTTTCTCCTGAAAAATAAAATCCTTTCATTTTTAATTAAAAATCCCAATCTAAAAATACAACTCATTTATTAACTCTTATTCCTCATTTATGAAACGGAGGTAATATGTACTAGTCTTTCATAACTACTTTTTACAATATTGATACACTCGCATATTTCTAAGAAAGCAAAAAAAACCCCTAGGGATTTCCCTAGGGGTTATAGCAAATTATTCAACTGTTACTGATTTAGCCAGGTTTCTTGGCTTGTCGACGTCACAGTCACGGTGCAATGCTGCATAGTAAGCAAGCAGCTGCAATGGTATAACAGAGATAAGTGGTGTTAGTAAACCATGCACTTCAGGAATGACAAAGCTGTCCTCATCAGACTCTAGGCCTTTCATAGAGATGATGCATGGGTTTGCTCCGCGTGCAGCAACTTCTTTTACATTGCCACGGATGCTTAGATTTACGGATTCTTGAGTAGCGAGGGCAATAACTGGTGTACCTTCTTCAATCAAGGCAATCGTACCATGTTTTAACTCGCCGCCAGCAAATCCTTCAGCCTGGATATAGGAAATTTCCTTTAACTTTAATGCACCTTCAAGGCCCACATAATAGTCTACTGCACGGCCAATAAAGAAGCAGTTACGGGTAACGGATAAAAATTCACGGGAAATTTGCTCAATGATTTCTTTTGAATCACAAAGTGCTTCAATGGCAGTTGCTACAAGGCCAAGTTCTTTTACCAGGTCGAAGTCAAGATTGACTCCGCGGCTCTTAGCAGTTACTTCTGCAAGGATAGCCAAGACTGCAATCTGGGCAGTATAAGCTTTTGTGGAAGCTACTGCGATTTCAGGACCAGCATGAAGCAGTAAAGTATAATCCGCTTCTCGGGAAAGAGTTGAACCTTGTACGTTTGTGATTGTTAAAGCCTGATAGCCCATTTCTTTAATTTCTACAAGGACGGCACGGCTGTCTGCTGTTTCCCCGCTTTGAGAAATAAAGATGAACAATGGCTTCTCTGATAGAAGCGGCATATTGTAGCCAAATTCACTTGAAATATGAACTTCAACCGGTACTTTAGCGATTTTTTCAATCAGCTGTTTACCAACAAGACCGGCATGATAAGAAGTACCTGCAGCAATAATATAAATCCTGTCAGCCTGGTTGATGGCATTTACAATATCCCCATCAATGGTGAGCTTGCCGGTTTCATCCTGATACTTTTGAACAATCTTACGGATAACAAGCGGCTGCTCATCAATTTCTTTTAACATATAGTGAGGATATGTTCCTTTTTCAATATCGCTGGCATCAAGTTCTGCTTTGAATGGTACACGGCTGATTACTTCCCCTCTTAGGTTTTGGATTGTCACTTCGTTCTTTTTAACAAGGACAATTTCCTTATCCATCAGTTCAACAAATTGATCCGTTACCTGAAGCATTGCCATTGCATCACTTGCCACAACATTGAATGTGTCACCAAGTCCAACCAGCAGCGGGCTTTTATTTTTTGCCACATAAATCGTTTCATTATCTTCATTATCAAGCAAAGCCAGGGCATAAGAACCTTTAAGAAGTCCAAGAGTTTTACGGAAAGCTTCAAGAGTGCTTAATCCTTCATTTGCAAAGAGATTAATCATCTGTACGATCACTTCTGTATCCGTATCACTTTGAAGGTCCACGTTACCCATAAATTCACGTTTTAAGGAATCAAAGTTTTCGATAACTCCATTATGAACAATAGTATAACGGGTCGAAGCACTTTGATGAGGGTGAGCATTGCGCTTACTTGGAGGACCATGAGTCGCCCAGCGTGTATGCCCGATGCCTGCGTTTGCATTAACGCCTGCCTCAACACTTTCCCTCAAGTCAGCAATTCTTCCTTTTTCCTTAAAAACATGTACGCCATTTTCATTTACTACCGCGATTCCCGCAGAATCGTATCCTCTATATTCAAGCTTTTCAAGGCCTTTTAATAAAATTTCCTTTGAATCATTTGTTCCAATATATCCAACAATACCGCACATAAAATATTACCTCCCTAATCAGGGGGCAAGAAAACCTCTGGAGGCACACCTTGCCCCCTTATCTCCGATTCACTGTTTTTAGTTTGCGCGCAATTTCCTCTCTTTGTCCATCTGGTTGCCCTGATGTTTTAAAGAGGAATTTTCGGCTGTGCGCTTTACAGCCGGGAGGCATCCGCCGAACATTCGATAAACCTCCACCTCGTCAACTAATCACCCATCTCCGGATTAGTCCTGGCGCTTTTTAAAACCTGTCTAACTTCGATCCACCTTTCTATTTAAAATAAAGAAAACCCTGCGATTGCAAAAGCCCTCTGGCGACGGCAAGCCGTAGTTGCACTTATGCGTTCAGAATAGCAAAAAAATCGGCATGCCTGGCGAAAGTGCCGGCTGCCCGCTCGCTGCACTTGTTTGAGATATAAATCTAGTATTAACTGCAGCAAAACACGATAATCGTACCCTAAAATAATCAATACGTCAATCTATTCAGCAATTAATTATTCCAAGCTATAATAAAAGGTATGCATAGAGGACGTTTTGCGTTCCTTTTATGCATACCCATCTATCAATTAGCAAAACAATTATTACTCAGCAAGTCCCATTTCCGCTCTCACAACATCAGCAATGCGGTTTACGAAATCGTTGCATTGTTCCTCCGTTGGCGCTTCGGCCATAACACGGACTAAGGGTTCTGTTCCAGAAGGACGGACTAAAATACGTCCATTACCACCCATTTCAGATTCAACCTTTTGGATTATTTCTTTTACCTTTTCATTATCTGTTACATGGTGTTTATCAGTTACTCGAATATTAACAAGTCTTTGAGGGAATTTCTTCATCTCTCCCGCAAGCTCTGATAATGGCTTTTGAGTAACCTTCATAATGTTAACCAATTGTAACCCTGTCAGAAGACCATCGCCTGTAGTGTTATAATCAAGGAAAATAATATGGCCCGATTGTTCTCCGCCGAGATTATATCCGTTTTTCTTCATTTCTTCTACAACATAACGGTCACCAACCGCTGTTGGTATACTTTTAATTCCATGGCTCTCAAGGCCTTTATAGAAGCCGAGATTACTCATGACTGTAGAAACTACGGTACCATGCTTAAGACGGCCCTCTTCCTTCATGTATTTAGCGCATATGTACATGATTTGGTCGCCATCAACAATTTGGCCCTTCTCATCAATTGCAATCATACGGTCGCCGTCTCCATCAAACGCAAGTCCTACATCTGCTCCCTTTTCCTTCAAAAATACCGCCAGAGCTTCAGGATGTGTGGAGCCAACTCGATCATTTATATTCAGGCCATTTGGCGATGCACCCATTGTAGACAAGTCAGCATCAAGATCAGCAAACAGATAAGTAGCCAGTGATGAAGTAGCCCCATGTGCGCAGTCCAGTGCAATATGGATACCTGAGAAATCTTCATCCACAGTTTGTTTAAGGAACTGGAGATACTTTTGGCCGCCCTCAAAATAATCAACAACTTGGCCAAGGTCTGCTCCAGTTGGGCGTGGAAGCTGGTCTTCAGCCATATCAAGAAGTTTTTCTATTTCTAATTCCTGTTCATCAGACAATTTAAATCCATCTGGACCAAAAAATTTGATTCCGTTATCAGCAACTGGATTATGGGAAGCTGAAATCATAACGCCTGCTTGAGCCCCAAGTGCCTTTGTTAAATAAGCTACCCCCGGTGTAGAGATAACACCGAGTCTCACTACCTCTGCTCCTGTGGAGAGCAAGCCTGCAACTAGTGCACCTTCCAGCATATGACCTGAAATCCTAGTGTCACGCCCGATTATCACTTTCGGTTTGTCCTTGTCTTTCGTTAATACATATCCGCCGAAGCGCCCTAGTCTAAATGCCAGTTCGGGAGTTAGTTCGCTATTTGCGACTCCCCTTACGCCATCGGTTCCGAAATATTTACCCATTTATAATCGCTCCTTATATCCTTCAGTTATTATACGCCAGCTTGCGAAATATTGACCTTGGCCGTAGCCTTGTCCAATTCCCAGTTAATGTTTGAAGGCCCTACCACTTGAATTTTAACATCGTGGTCCCCTTCATTAAGGTTGGACAAATCAATAAAAAGTTTAAAATCGTCTGGCTTTAGATTGTTAATCGTATCGCTTGACCCGTTAACCAGCAGATCCACCTTGCCTGCTTCAGGGTCCTTAAAGGTTGCTTTATATTGGCTAGGAAGTCCCTGTTCATTAATCAGAAGTCCACTGATACTTTTGGATGTTTCCTTTTTCACTTTAATTTTGGCTTTGACTAATTCAGGAGTAACCCTTAGGACCCCATTTGGTATGATTACCGGCAGAGTAAGGGTTGTATCATCTGTAATCTGTCCTTGGTCTATTTCAACTCTTACACTCTTCACTGTATTCAGGATATTTTCATCAGCGCTGATAGCTGCTTCTTTTGTGTCCAGATCAATAGAATCTATAGTAACTCCAGACGGGAGTGTTCCTTTTTTAACAATATCAATAGGAACCGTTTTGCTAACGCTCTTTACCGGAATCGTCACGTTAACCGTTTCAGGCTCCACTACGACCTCAAGCTTATTTAGCTCACTGTCAAGAACCCGGACTCTGGCCTGCCTTGTCGTATCCTTACTAAGAGGATCTCTGATTTCAGGAGTAGCTTTCACATAACTTATTCTATCAATTACATCTTTTGCGCCAGTAATTTTTACTTTATTCGGTTCTACCACCGGTTCCCCGGCTGAATAGCCATCTTCAATCATGCTTTTACTTATTTCGGCATCAACCTTAAACTCTTTTGTTACCTTCGACTGTACTGAAACGTTGGCAAAGGCTGGCTCTAATGTAGCTTTCAAACTTGAAGACAAGTCTTTTATTTGCAGTTTAACTGTTTGGGAACCAGGCTTGGCGTCTGACAAATCAACAAAAACTTCAAAATTTTTAAGTGTTTTGGCTGATTGAACTAAGCTTATAGGTCCGCTGATTGTTACTTGTACGGTGTCTGGCAAGCCAGAAACAACCAGGTTATTTGTATCGTAATAGGCTTTTACTGGTACATCTGAAATGGTTACAGTATTTTGATCGGTTTTTGTATTACCCTGTGTTATCTTGTTTGTAGGCTGCGGTACTGAAGAATATAACAAAAATGCTAGCAATAAGGCTAAAATTTTTATAAACCAGGGATTATCCATCAGTTTATCCATTTTTCTTTCCCCTCCAGTTCCACCGGGCTGAAGAAGCTTGTTTCACTCTGTTTACAAGCAATTCATTTGAAAGAATTTCCTTAAACTGTTCTTGGCTGAGGTCTCGATGCAGCTCTCCATTTTTCGTCAGCGAAATTCCACCGGTTTCCTCAGAAACAACGACTGTAAGACTATCAGTAACCTCACTGATACCTAATGCTGCACGATGTCTTGTTCCCAGTTCCTTCGAAATAAACGGACTTTCCGATAAAGGAAGGTAACAGGCTGCCGCTGCGACAGTAGTTTTTTGAACAATGACTGCCCCATCATGCAATGGCGTATTTGGAATGAAAATATTGATCAATAATTCTGAAGAGATTCTTGAATTCAGCTGAATCCCTGTTTCGATATAATCACTCATGCCCGTTTCTCTTTCAATGGATATTAATGCACCTATCCGGCGCTTTGCCATATAGTCGGTTGCTTTAAGAATCGCTGTGACGGTTTTCTCCTGTTCCTCTTCTTCAGGAACACTGCTTCTTGAGAAAAACTTTCCTCGTCCCAGCTGTTCAAGGGCCCTTCTAAGTTCAGGCTGAAAAATAATGATGATTGCAAGAAATCCCCAAGTTATGGCTTGTTCCATCATCCAGCTTAATGTTTTTAAACCTAAAAACTCACTGACCACCCGCACAAGGAGGATAACAAAAATCCCTTTTAAAAGCTGAACAGCCTTTGTCCCTCTTATAACCATGATCAGTTTATAGATGACATACCAGACAAGGAGAATATCAACAATACTGGCTAAATACTTCAATGGCGTGAAATCTGCAAACGGCATTGTTATTCCTCCGTACTATTTATAGAAAGCATAAATGCAACTATGTAAATTTAACTTAACCATTATAACATACTTTCTTCCTGTACCAATTTTATATACATAGAAATGCGTAAGGCGTCCGCTTAGCGACGTAAGGACAGGGGCCCGCTGCGACTGAGATAAAGGAAACACGAAGAGCTGCGCGATTCGATGTTGACTTATCGTAGGGAGAAGTGGGATGGCCACTAGTCGCTGGGCGCCTGGAGCTGGACAAAGAAAGAGAAATGCTGAAACGCCTTGAACAGGGGCGACAAGCGTAAGACGAGCCGGCTAGAAGGTTGCTCTTTAACCTTCAGACGGATTGGCTTACGACCTTGCGGGGCTTAGGCGCTGAAGTTTGAAAGACTTCCGGAACGCCTGCGGGAAGCGGGTGCCGAGCAAGAGTCAGGTAAAACCAGAGCCAATAACAAAAAACACACGACATTTTCGTAGTGGAAATGCCGTGTGTGCTTAACCATGTTATCTTATTTTCCGCCAAAGTTAACAGCCACCTGTTCGACAGGCTATTTCTCAGTTTTATTCGACTCAAAAATATTAACAACATCCTTAGCTGTCTTCTTCATATAAAACCAGATCCAGTCAAAGACTTCATTTACTTCTTCTATTTCTCCTGTTACATGTCCGGCGGAAGCAAGGTATTTCTCTCCGTTAATAACCGTAACATCTCCTTGTACTTCCCCTTCTATTTTTAATTTGCCATTGCGGACGATGACATCGCCTTTGACGACTTTTCCCTTAGGCACAATGACAGTATTATTTTTCACCACTAAATTATTCTGTTTTGAAACGGAAAACTCATGATCCTGATTCCATGTCGACAGCAGGCTCCCTATCATTAAAATGAAAAAGACTGAGGCTGCGGCTAAAACTGGGTGATGCTGGAGCCAGCGCTGCGCACTTACTTTCTTCTTTTCCTTTGGAAGACGGGCCAGGACATTTTCAGTGAAGTTCGCGGGTGCTTTTATTTGCGATATGCCTTGTACAAGTGTAATAGTTTTTTTCAGCTCATAAAATATTGCCTCACACTCTTTACAACTTTGCAGATGCTCATTTAACTTCTGCTGATTTTCCCTGTCGATATCTCCATCCAAGTATTCATGCATCCATTCAACTATCTGTTCGGGGCATTTCAATTTATTCACCTCTTATCAAACATGGCGCAGCTGCTTCCTTAATGCTTCCCGGCCTCTATGAATCCTGGTCTTCACTGTTCCCAGAGGCAAGTCGAGAATTTCACTTATTTCATTTAAGGAGAGCTCCTCAATATATTTTAATACGATAGCCGATCTGTACTTTTCGGGGAGTTTCAAAATCTCTTGCTGAATTGTTTCCTGCAACTCCTGTGATTCAAGTTCTTTTTCCGGGAGAGGAGCATCTGACGCAATTTGCGAATACATCGTAAGCCCGTCCGTTCCTGCTACTTCTGCATCCAAATAATAATCAGGCTTCTTCTTCCGTATTCGGTCAATACAAAGATTCGTGGCAATGCGGAAGATCCAAGTGGAAAACTTTAAATCCTGATTAAAGCTGCTTATATTCATATACGCCCGAATGAAAGCTTCCTGTGCTGCATCTTCAGCTTCCTGCTTATTACCGAGCATACGAAAACAGACATGGTACACCCTGTCTTTATATAATTCCACTATCTCACCAAACGCATTTTGATCGCCTTTTTTGACCTGTTTGATCCTTTTTTTGACGATTGTTTCCATTTCTTTACCTCCGCTTCAAATGCGGCTATTCGATATACGAATCGATAGCGGAAAAGGTTTCACTTTTTTAAAAATAACTGAGGGCATAGCCACTTGCTATACCAATAATGATATACAAATTTGTTTGGAAAATATCATACCTATTATATTAACAAATATTTGCCTAAACTTGTAAAAAAACAAGTTTATTAGCGGGTGATTTTGGGGATAAATGATAGTAAAAGGGACAAGGGATGGGTATTTATGAACACGCAAGTAATAAACTTAATGAACGACATTGAAAGGTGCAGGACGGAAATGGTGCAGCTGGCTTCCAGTACATCTTTATCGGACCATCAGGTGGTTGCTGCTAGTACCCGCCTTGATTTTCTTTTAAATAAATATTATTTATTAACTTCAAGAAAAAATTCATAAATTAAAAGCAGCTGCATAAGCGGCTGCTTTTTCATTTATAATAGTTTCTCTCCAAATAAGGAGGCCATCAGTTCAACAGCCACAATCGCCGTTCTGTTCTTTTCATCAAGAATTGGATTTACTTCCACAAACTCAGCAGAGGTTATGATTTGTGATTCTGCCAGCATTTCCATCGCCAGGTGACTTTCTCGGTAGCTAATACCTCCTATAACCGGAGTACCTACTCCAGGTGCATCATCCGGATCCAGACCATCAAGGTCAAGTGAAAGATGCACTCCATCTGTTCTCTCTTTCAGGTAAGCAATCGTTTCTTCCATTACCTGAGCCATTCCTAGTCTGTCAATTTCATGCATGGTATAAACTCTGATGCCTTTTTCCTTAATCAGTTTTCTTTCTCCTTCATCCAGGGAGCGAGCACCTATAATAACTACATTCTCAGGTTTAACTTTTGGGCTGTATCCTCCTAATTCCGTTAAGGAACGGTGACCCAGTCCAAGACTTGCAGCCAGCGGCATTCCATGAATATTACCAGAAGGACTAGTTTCAGCAGTATTTAAATCTCCATGAGCATCATACCAGATAACTCCCAAATTCTTATAATGCTTTGAAACACCTGTAAGTGTACCAATAGCAATACTATGGTCTCCCCCAAGTACTAATGGAAAAGAACCCTCTTTGATAACTTCATCTAACTTATCCGCGAGTATTTCACTTTTTTCTACAATCAGTTCAAGATTCCGCAGTTTTGAATCTGGGTCAATAGCAACCTTTGGTCTTCCTATTGCGATATCTCCCAAGTCCTCTATTTCTTCAAAAAACTCTTCTAGTTTTTCATTTATTCCTGCGTAACGAATTGCACTCGGACCCATATCAACACCACGTCGAAGCTGACCCAAGTCCATAGGCATTCCTATGATTGAAAGCTTTTTCATATTTAAATCCTCCTAATCCAAGTTCTACCACTATTTTAACCGCTTACATTCCATTGACTCAACTCGACACTTTTTTGTATATATATACGGTTTCTCACTCGCTAACTTAAAAAAAGGGTTATAGGCAAAATTTACCCATAACCCTTATCTATTATCCTGCATTCTTTTTTTCATCCATTGCAGCAAATTGGCTATTGTATAAATCAGCATAGAAGCCGCCGTTTTCAAGTAATTCTTTATGATTTCCTTTTTCGATAACAGTACCATTGTTCATTACTAGAATCATATCTGCTTCTCGAATGGTAGATAACCGATGGGCAATAATAAAGCTTGTGCGCCCCTTCATCAAACGCTGCATGGCTTGCTGAATCTGGAACTCAGTCCTGGTATCCACACTGCTCGTTGCTTCATCTAATATAAGAATAGCTGGATTAGCTAAAATAGCTCTAGCAATGGTCAGAAGCTGTTTCTGCCCCTGAGAGATATTAGATGCTTCCTCATTTATAACCGTATCATAGCCATCCGGAAGAGTTCTAATAAAGTGATCAGCATAGGCCATTTGAGCAGCTGTAACTATTTCCTCTTCCGTTGCCCCTTCCCTTCCATAAGCTATATTTGCCCTTATTGTACTATTGAAAAGCCAAGTGTCCTGAAGCACCATTCCAAACAATCCGCGCAAGTCCTTCCTTTTGAGTTTTCTGCTGTCTATACTATCGATTAAAATTCTTCCTGAGTTAATCTCATAGAAACGCATTAATAAATTGATAAGGGTTGTTTTTCCTGCACCCGTTGGACCTACAATTGCCACTGTTTGGCCGGGTTTAACTTCAATGTTCATATCTTCTATTATCGGCTCAGTTTCTTTATAGCCAAATGATACATGTTCAAAAATTACTTCACCTTTAGGATTATCTATTTCTATTGGAGTAGTATCTTCTGGTATCTGTTCAGTTTCATCCAAAATTTCAAAAACACGTTCAGCACTGGCAATGGTAGACTGGATGACATTTGCTATCATGGCCGTTTGGGTTATCGGCTGTGAAAATTGTCGTGCATATTGAATAAATGCTTGTATGTCACCAATCTCAATCGCCCTTTTCGTTACCAAAATTCCCCCTGTTACAGAAACAAAAACATAGCCAATATTATTGATAAAAGACATAAGTGGCATAATCATCCCAGAAACAAATTGAGCCTTCCAGCCTGATTCATACAATCTGTCATTGATTTCTTCAAATGTCTCAATCGAATTTTTCTCATGACCAAATACCTTAATTACCTTATGGCCTGTATACATCTCTTCTACATGACCGTTTAGCTGGCCAAGAGATTTTTGCTGGCCCTTAAAGAATTGCTGAGACTTTTTAGCTATTTTAGCTGTTGCAAAAAAACTCAAGGGAAGAGTAATAATTACAATAGCGGTCATTAAAGGACTTATAGAAAGCATCATGACTGTTACACCTATCAGGGTTATGATCGATGTAATTAGCTGTGTAAGACTTTGCTGTAATGTTGTGCTAATATTATCGACATCGTTTACGGCACGGCTCAGGATTTCACCATGCGTATGTGAATCAAAATACTTGAGTGGCAAACGATTAAGTTTTTCATCTATTTCTTTCCGCAAATTGCTTACTGTCCGTTGGGCAACTCCAGCCATGATATATTGCTGAATAAAAGCGAATATAGCACTCATAATATATAGTCCAATTAAGAGAACAATAATATGGGCAATATATTCAAAATCTATCTTAGCACCAGGTACTCCCTTCAGCTTCATCATAAGGCCTTCAAAAAGTTTAGTAGTAGCTTTACCCATATATTTAGGGCTGACGATAGAAAAAACTGTACTGATAATAGCAGTAACAAAAACAGCTGACAGCTGGAGATAATATGGTTTCAAATAAGTAATCAGCCTTTTTAATGTTCCTTTAAAATCTTTGGCTTTCTGAACTGGCATACCCATTCTGCCCGGTCCGAATCCTCCTCCTTGTCTCCTTGGACTGGAAATGGGCTGACTAGTTTGGCTGCTTTTCTCTCTGCTCATGCAATTTCCTCCTCGGACAGCTGGGACATGACAACCTCACGGTAAACAGAGCTTTTTTCTATAAGTTCTATATGTGTGCCAATACCTGCAATTTCGCCATTATCCATTACGATGATTTGATCTGCATCCATAATGGTACTCACCCGCTGTGCAACAATTACGACCGCAGAGTTCATGGTCTCTTCTTTTAAAGCCTGGCGTAGCTTGGATTCGGTTTTAAAGTCTAGAGCAGAAAAGCTATCATCAAATATATAAATCTCAGGTTTTCTAATGAGAGCACGAGCAATCGATAAGCGCTGTTTCTGCCCTCCCGATACATTCGTCCCCCCCTGTGAAATTTGTGAATTAAATCCATCAGGCATAGCATTTATAAATTCTGCTGCCTGTGCAAGGTCTGCCGCATGCTGGACTTCTTTATCTGTCGCATTCTCTTTTCCATACCGAATGTTTTCAGCAATCGTTCCTGTAAAAAGAATAGCCTTTTGGGGGACAAAACCGATTTTTTGGCGAAGTGTTTCTTGTTTTACATTTCGAACATCAATCCCGCCTACAAGAACTCTTCCACTGTCTGGATCATAAAAACGAGGAATTAGATTAATGATAGTGGATTTTCCAGAGCCTGTTCCACCAATAATCGCTGTTACCTCCCCAGGGTTTATAGAAAAAGTAAGATGAGATATGGCGGGCACCTCTGCACCAGGATAGCTAAATGTCACATCCTGAAATTCTATCGTTCCTATTTTTCTTTCCTCTTTCGACGGATTGGAGGGATCTTTTATATCCGGAACGGTTTCTAGTACCTCATTAATTCTAGCAGCGGATACGGATGCACGAGGAATCATAACAAACATCATTGAAAGCATAATGAAAGAAAACATAATCTGCATGGCGTATTGGAGAAAAGCCATCATATCCCCAATCTGCATATGGCCACTGCTAATCCGGATGCCTCCAAACCAGATTATTGCAACTGAAGATAAATTGAGAATCAACATCATAACTGGCATCATGGCAGCCATTATTTTATTTACTTTAATTGCCGTTTCCATTAAATCGGCATTGGCTTCATTAAATCTTTTTTTCTCATAATCCTCACGATTAAAAGACCGAATTACGCGAATCCCTGTTAAATTTTCACGTAATACACGGTTTAAATTATCTAATTTCACCTGCATTGCTTTAAATAGAGGTATTCCACTCTTAGCTATAATAAAAATTACAAGAACCAGTACAGGGATAGATACAGCAAGTACTAAGGTCAATTTTGCATCCTTTGAAAAGGCCATAATAATTCCACCAATACACATTAGCGGAGCCATGGCCATCATTCTCAACATCATCACTGACAACTGCTGTACCTGGGTAATATCATTAGTAGTTCTTGTTATAAGCGATGCGGTTCCATGCTTATCAAGCTCCTGCAGGGAAAAGTTTGAAACATGCATAAACAGTCTGCTTCGCAGTGACTTTCCGAATCCTGATGATACCCTTGCAGATAAATAACTCGCAGAAATAGAACAAATCATTCCACCCGCTGCAACTAAAAGCATAAAACCCCCAATTTTCCAGATGTAATGGGTGTTCCCGGTTACCACACCTTTATCCACTATGTCCGACATCAATGTCGGTAAATATAATTCAGATAAAGACTGAAGTAAAACAAGTATAAGAACAAAGCCTATCAGCACTCTAAACGGCTTTAAAAAATCACCTAGTTTTCTCATGCTTTATTCCCGCCTTTTTTATTTTTATATCTTTAATTCTTAGTCACTCCATTATATTCCTCTTTCTTCCCCTAGATCTATAAACAGACGATCTTGTTAAATATGATAAAAATACATTAAAAAAGCCTTAAATCCAAATACGGATTTAAGGCATAAATAGTGTATGTAGTATTGGTGGAGACTAGCGGGATCGAACCGCTGACCTCCTGCGTGCAAAGCAGGCGCTCTCCCAGCTGAGCTAAGCCCCCATATGGAGCGGAAGACGGGATTCGAACCCGCGACCCCCACCTTGGCAAGGTGGTGTTCTACCACTGAACTACTTCCGCAGTGTATAAATGAATAAAAACCCCTGAATATTTTCAAAGGGTTAACATAAATGTGAGCCATGAAGGACTCGAACCTTCGACCCTCTGATTAAAAGTCAGATGCTCTACCAACTGAGCTAATGGCTCGTAATGAAAGACGCATCCTAAACCTTGGTACGTCACAGATGTTCCGTTTACCACTTTTCAAGTCGTAAACTCCACAACTCGTAGTATTTGCAAGATGCTATGCTCGTTGCTCTACCAACTGAGCTAATGGCTCGTAATGAAAGACGCATCCTAATCCCTTGGTACGTCACAGATGTTCCGTTTACCACTGTCCAGTCGCAAACATTAAATTAAAATGGCTGGGCTAGCAGGATTTGAACCTACGAATGACGGAGTCAAAGTCCGTTGCCTTACCGCTTGGCTATAGCCCAATGAATGTATTGAAGCTTAGTCATCAATTGGCGAAGACCCATTGACTTAAGCAATCTTAGTATTACCCATTATTGAAGTAAAAATACATGGTGGAGGGGGACGGATTCGAACCGCCGAACCCGGAGGGAGCGGATTTACAGTCCGCCGCGTTTAGCCACTTCGCTACCCCTCCATCATATAAAAAAGATGGTGCCGGCGAGAGGACTTGAACCCCCAACCTACTGATTACAAGTCAGTTGCTCTACCAATTGAGCTACCCCGGCATAAATATGGTGGAGGATGACGGGATCGAACCGCCGACCCTCTGCTTGTAAGGCAGATGCTCTCCCAGCTGAGCTAATCCT
>NZ_JBYTCJ010000037.1:18761-47615 GCF_058790155.1 Neobacillus sp. FW104-15D2 | reverse complement strand
AGGAAATGTTTAAATTGGAAAACTGCACACGAAGCGTTTTATGAGGAAGTGTCGCACTTAGATTGACAAACCGTCATATTAAAAAAATTCACCTTATCTTTAAGATAAGGTGAATTTCATTTCTTTATTTCCCTGTTTCAGCAAACTGCTTAATTCTATCTCCAATTTCATCTCTAACACGTTGGAAGAACGCCCATTTTTCTTCTTCCGTTCCCTCCGCTTTTGCTGGGTCATCGAATCCCCAGTGCTCCCTTTTTACATGAGGAGGAGTAATCGGGCAATGTTCAGCGGCATGGCCACAAAGAGTGACAACCAAGTCTGCATTGTTTAATATATTTGGATCAATGACATCAGATGTCTGGTTTGAGATATCAATACCGTGTTCCTTCATTGCCTTAACGGCATTCGGATTTAGTCCGTGTGCTTCAAGCCCTGCACTTATGACTTCCCATTCATCACTGTTAAGATGTTTCTTTGCCCACCCTTCAGCCATCTGGCTGCGGCATGAGTTTCCAGTACATAAAAAGTAGATTGTTTTTTTAGCCATGTTTGTTACCGCCTTTGTTAGTTTAATTAGACTGCTTCTGTTTTGAAATATTTACGCTTATACCAGTAAGCTACATTTACCAACGCAATCATCACAGGTACTTCAACTAGTGGTCCTATAACAGCTGCAAATGCAATTCCAGAATGAATTCCAAATACACCCACTGCAACCGCAATAGCTAGTTCAAAGTTATTGGATCCCGCTGTAAATGCCAGGGTTGTTGTTACTGGATAATTTGCACCGATTTTCCGGCCCATAAAGAAGGAGACAAAAAACATAATGACAAAGTAGAATAGTAATGGAATAGCAACTCTCACAACATCCAATGGAAGAGTCAGTATTTTATCCCCTTTAAGTGAGAACATCACAATGATGGTAAACAGCAATGCAATTAAAGTGATCGGGCTGATTTTAGGAATAAACACACTCTCATACCATTGACGCCCTTTCACTTTAACGAGTATCAACCGGGTAAGCATACCCGCGATAAACGGTATTCCAAGATAGATGAAAACCGATTGAGCGACTTCGCTCATTGTAATATCAACGATAGCTCCTTTCATTCCAATCCATTTTGGAAGGACCGTAACGAAGAAGTATGCATAAACAGAGAAAAACAATAGCTGGAATACAGAGTTAAACGCAACAAGTGCCGCAGCGTATTCCCTGTCTCCCTTTGCAAGATCATTCCAGACAATAACCATGGCGATGCATCTTGCAAGTCCTATAATGATAAGTCCAATCATGTATTCTGGCTTATCCGGTAAAAAAATAATGGCTAATACAAACATGAGAATAGGTCCGATAATCCAGTTTTGCACGAGTGAAAGAACAAGAACTTTTACATCCTTAAATACACGGCCCATTTCCTCATAACGCACTTTCGCAAGTGGCGGATACATCATAAGGATTAATCCTACAGCTAGCGGAATCGATGTGGTGCCGATTTGGAGGCTGTTTAATCCATCGACAAACCCGGGATTTATATTGCCAAGCAGGATACCAATTGCCATGGCTAGAAATATCCATAGCGTCAGATACCGATCAAGGAAAGACAGTCTTTTTTTCTTATCATTGCTCATTTCTTAATCTCCCTTTACTAACATCCACAACGTAATGTTGGGTTGCTTTTAATGATTTGTTCCATTTTTTCTGTTTGAACCGGAACGTAATGGAGAATGCTTTCCAAAAGATGATAAGCTTCACTATTTTTATTGATTGAATAGTAAACCCATTGACCTTTCCGTTCCTCTTTGACCAGTCCTGCATCCTTTAGTTTTCTTAAATGCTGACTAATGGAGGGCTGGCTCATATCAAAAACTTCAAGAAATTCGCATACACATAGTTCCCGGATATTTAAAAGAGCCATGATGGTCAGCCTCGTTTTATCACCAAGGAGCTTTAAAACTAAAGAAGCCTTCTCCACTTCCATTTTCACTTGCTGCATGTTCCCACTCCCTTCAGCCTTTTCGTAATTAGGATATAACTATTTGCTTATATATTCAATAGAAAAACTCAATCTTTACATATTCTTCACATTTATTAATTCTTGATAGGCAAGCGTAAAGTTTTGAAAAGATGTATGGCCTAACATTGCCTCCTGATTAATGAAAAGTCGAGAAAACGTAATATCTTTCGCTTCTTCCAATGATGCCTGCCTACTCATCATGATCAAACGAAAATATGATTTAAAGTATCCGACACTTAGGTTTCCACCATTATTAATAACCATTCATTTCCCCTCCATGAGCTTCTCCATCGCCATAACATCTACACGCTTTCCATCCATTTCCCCCTGTTCCTGAAACACACCGACTTCCCGGTACCCCATCTTATGATATAGCTTTTGTCCTGCCGGGTTGAAAGGAAAGGTAAATAAAACGATTTTATGAAAACTATGTTCCTTTGCTGCTTGTTCGATGGCTTTTAACAAAACTTTTCCTATTCCCTTTCCACGATCCCCTCTTTTTATATAGACGGATAAATCCGCAACCGAGGTATAAGCACTTCGATGGGAATAAGGATTAAGAGAAGCCCAACCAACTACTTCATTACCTTCTTTAGCCACTAGAACGCTGTATCGTTCGCCACGGCCAAAAAACCAATCTTTTATGTAATCAAAGTCTTTTTCATCTGTTTCTAGGGTAGCAATCCGGTCTTGGATTCCCTGATTATAAATGGCCAAGATTGCTTCTAGGTGGTCATATTGGGCATTTTCAATGGTTATCATCATTCATTTCTCCTTTTCATCAAAAAAATTTGATTTTATGTGTTGCAATTTGGATATCCTGGAATTATAATACATTATATCAAATGATTTTGATTTAAGGGAGGCATACATCTTGGAAAACTTTATACCACTTACTGACCTGTCTCTTGCCACAACCTTTTCGGATTATGAAAATAAATTTAAGGCATTGGCAGATCAAAAAAGATTGCAAATTCTCAACTTACTATGTCAGCAGACAAAAATTAGTGTAGCAGAACTAACCGAAAAAGTGGGGATGCCACAATCTAAACTTTCATACCATTTGAAAGTGCTGCTGGATGCTAATTTCATCTTGAAGGAAACACAAGGCACCTGGAGTTACTACACGATTAACGAAAAGGAAATCAATCACATTTTGTCCCCGGAGCTTTGCTGCCTGTTCCGACCTACCTGCTGATAGGTCTTCAGGCAGATTTTATATCAATTTTTTTTGATTAAAACATCAATATTTTTTGATTTAAGGAGGAATGGCACATGATGTCAATGTATGATGTTGAGCTAATGGCTCAACTAAAGAAAAAGGAAGTTGAAAGGAAAGCAAGAGATGCGTGGATGAATTCCATGCCGAAGGAAACGAGGAGCTTTTGGAGCTTTTTAAAGAAAAAACAGGCAACCCAGTCTTGTGAATGCAACTGCCTGTGTGAGGCATAAAAGGAGGAATGAACCATGTTAGAATTTATTAAGAGTTTCCTAGGAATAGCTGTTGAATTGACCATTCTCTTTATCGTAATCAGCTTCGCAATCAGTCTTCTCCAAGGCTATATCCCATACGAAGAAATTGAAAAGAAGCTCACTGGCAGCAACAAATTTATCGCAAGCCTTATCGCTATCCTTTTCGCTTTCATAACACCATTTTGCTCATGCTCTACCATCCCTGTCGTCGTGAACATGTTAAAAAATAAAATTCCTTTCTTCATAGTAATGGTATTTTTGTTTGCCTCTCCCGTTTTGGATCCTACCATCCTTACCATTATGGGTGTCGTAATGGGCTGGAAGGTAACGCTCCTTTATACCCTTATCACGTCTATCTTCTCGATTCTAATTGGATTTACCCTTGATAAACTTGGATTTGAGAGACATGTAAAAAATGTGATGATGACCGGATATGAGCAAACAAACCAAAAGTTTAATTGGCGTTATGCCATAAACGAAACATTAGGTCTCATGAAAAGCGTATATCCTTACCTTTTAATTGGTGCTTTAATTGGTGCAGCCATACACGGGTTGGTTCCAACCCATTTTATCGCAGAATGGTTTGGCCGTGATAACTGGTGGTTGATTCCTGTGGCCGCTATCATTGGAATTCCTTTATACATCCGCTTGTCGAGTATGATTCCCATTTCACAAATTCTGATTGCGAAAGGAATGGCTCTGGGGCCGGTTATGGCATTAATGATATCTTCTGCTGGAGCGAGCCTTCCGGAAGTAATTCTTTTGAAATCCATCTTCCGCAAGCAGCTAGTGATTGCTTTCATTTCTTCAGTTGTCGCAATGAGCACAGTTTCAGGGTTCATCTTTTATCTAATGTAAGTGAATGTGTTTTATTCATCAAAAAAAATTGTTTAAACATGGGCTATGAAACTTCTAATCACTGGTTCCTTTAGACTCTTGGCAATATATCGAATGCCATGATT
This sequence comes from Neobacillus sp. FW104-15D2, assembly GCF_058790155.1. Lineage (NCBI taxonomy): Bacteria > Bacillati > Bacillota > Bacilli > Caryophanales > Bacillaceae > Neobacillus > Neobacillus sp. FW104-15D2. The sequence goes on along the minus strand of NZ_JBYTCJ010000037.1, from coordinate 43,165 downwards.
TTGGCGGAGACGACAGCGTTGCGTTCAGGAAAAACAGCCCCCTACTCTTGTTTAGACCAGAAGCCGCTAAACCAGAATGTATACATCATTACGCCAAAAGATGACTTTTCTGTGCTTAATCTCGAATCGCTAGAAAAATAGTTTAAAATCACTATCAATGCCATTCATAAGCTTTTACTTGAAAGGAGGTGAAAGAAAATGATGAACTTTATTAAGAAATTAACCGGACAAAAAACAGACTCAGGATGTTGTGGAGTTGAAATTAAAGAAGTACAGGACACAGAAGGACAAAAGGAAGCCTCTTGTTGCGGAAGTTCAAGCGAAGAAAAAAATGATTCTTGCTGTAACTAATATTAAAATAATCGGTACCTGCTAAATTAACAGGTACCTCTTTTTTCTTTTGAAACTACCTGCTCCGTTTTAGCAATGTCCATTATATTTATTTATCAATATACTTAAATTCTTTAGTCCATATAGATAACAACTTTTCCTCTTGCGTGCCCTTCTCCGAGATACTGTATAGCTTCTGCCACCTGACTTAATGAATATTGCCTATCTATAACAGGTTTTATTGAACCAGCTAAAAAAAGTTCCTTCAAAAAGTTTTGATCTTCTTTGTTTGGTTTATGTACTAGTATATTCAAATTCTTCCTGTCCTTTTTTGAAATCATCGGACCAAGGATTAATATTTGAGAGATTAGTGACAAGGTACCGCCCACCATGACATAAGTGCCTTTTGGATTAAGCAAACGCTTATAATTGAAAATTGACCGGTTTCCTACTACATCAAGAATCAGATCATAACCTCGACCATCCTGTAATAGGTCTTCTTTTGTGTAATCAATGAAATGGTCTGATCCCAGCGCCTTCAGCATGTCTTTCTTCTCCGTGCTGTCCACACAGGTTACTTCCGCCCCATGTAATTTAGCAATCTGCAGCCCAAACGTACCTACACCCCCTCCGGCACCATTTATCAAAACCTTTTGGCCTTCCTGAATCCTTCCACTATCACGTAATCCCTGCAAGGCAAGAACCGCAGCTTGGGGAATGGCTGCTGCTTGTTCAAATGTCATACTAGAGGGTTTTAATGACAAGGCATCTTCATGCACACATACATATTCCGCAAATCCGCCCCAACCACACCAGGAAATATCTCCGAATACTTCATCGCCTGGAAGGAGATTCTTTACTCCTCTGCCAATTGCTTCAACTCTTCCTGCTATGTCCGCTCCGAGAATTTGGTATTTTGGTTTTAAAAATCCGCCGATACGCGCAAGGAATGGTTTGCCTCTAAGGAGATCCAAGTCCCAGGAATTGACGGATACTGCATGCACTTTTACCAGCACTTCATTGTCCTGTGGAGTGGGTGTTTTTACTTCCTTAAGTTTAAGAACGTCTACCGTTCCATACTTATCGTAGACCATAGCCTTCATGAAGATTCCCCTTTAACTTCCTGTTTTGGTAACAATTTTAAAACCAAACTTAAGTTATGGATTGCCAGCTATAAATATATGAACGATATCTAATAAATAATTTCTATTATCTTTATGGGTTCAGAAGGCTTGAAATAGTAATCCTTGAAAAACGAGTGGAGCATATGCTTATTTCAGCATGCCAAAAATCAAGTAATACTACCGTTTAAATGTTTAAAAGGGCTTAAAAAAGAACCTTTTATGGGTTCTTTGTGTGCCAATTGTTATTTAAGTTCATTAACTCTACCTTCAATAAGGTTCAAACTTTCTTTAATTTCTTGTAGCGCAGTTATCCAAGCAATAATGGATAAACTTACTGCTATAACAACTAAACACGCAATCTTTATGTATTCCAATTTATCATTTTTCATAGATTTATCTCCTTTTGAGTAATATAAATCCGCTTTTTGATTAAATCAGGTTACGAGGTTTTGGGGTTAAATTTTATTAAAAAACAGCAAACTTACGAAAACAGCGTTTTTAAAAAAGGCAGCTGAATGCAGCATTCATTTCAAGACATATTCATAAACAAAACGCACTATTACTTCTTTAATATATTTTTTGAAAGACGGATTAAAAAGTAACTAACAAAACCAATAAAAACAAGGATTACTAATGGAACTATCATATTCATAATCATTCTATCGCTCCTATATCCAACTAATTCCCTTTTAATAATTATTCTACATAGGTATCTTTAATCCTCTTAGGTCCAATCTATTAAAGATTCTTGTTCAATTTATACATATAATATAATTATTTAAGTTGATTAAATGGATTATACTGTCTTAAATTTTGACATACGAAAAGAAATATTAATTGAACCTAGGTGTAGTTTTTCCTTTCCTTTCTAATCAACTCGACTAGATAATTAAAAGGAGATGTGCAAGATTGAAATATTATACAATCGGACACAACTCCTTTAATAATAAATTTATTGCATATTTCTTACTATCTCTTCTGAAGTCATCTTTGTTGCTATATTGTTCATTGCATAGTTTAATGCTGCTTCTTGCCATTCTTCACTAATTGTTGAAGTTCCGTCCGTTGCAATTACAACATTATATCCATAATCTGCGCCATCTCTACAAGTATGCTCTACAGCCATGTTAGTCCAAACACCTGTAACTATGATCGTTTCAATGCCTAATCCTCTTAATAATGTATCTAATGGTGTACCATTAAATCCACTCATACGAGATTTTTCTATTACAAAATCACCTTCTATTGGCTCTACTCCCACAACAGGTGCTGCTCCCCAAGTTCCTCTAACAATACTTCCTGTTTCAGCTATAGCTCTAAATATTGGAGCTCTATTGCCAATTCCCTTTGCCCCTTTTTCTACGACAAAGTGATTATGGAAAACAGGGATTCCAGCCTCTCTAGCTTTTTCTGTAATTGCCTTTATATTTTCTACGACATTTTGTTTTTTAGCATGCTCTACAGCACCGGAATCCTCAAACTTACCTCCTTTTATCAAATTATCATTCTGTAGATCAATAATTAATAAAGCTGTTTTATTAGTATCAAATTTCATTTTCTAGTCATTCCTTTCGATATCGTCAAATTAGTTTAAAAGGTTTGTCCCTGACAAAACCTTTTGTTTTCGCTTCATTTTGAAGGGTATTTAAAACTTCCAGGGTATCCTCGAAAAAACATTATTTATAAAGATAGCTATCTAGGGAAAGCATCATTTTTGGAAACCCGTATCATTTCACTAGGAAAATATTTAATAAAATATTTTTCCACCTTTACATGTAAATTTTTTTCATACCACTGGGTTAGTTCATGTTCTTCAAATAAATTCGGCATTCCTAATCTCTCTGAGCGTTTGCCCATTGCACCATCTCCAATGGAAAGTGTATCAATCCAAATATGGTCAACGATTCCATCCAATGCTTTTGGAAAGTCGGGGGTAAACGGTAAAACCGGTGAAATCGAAGCTTGAGTAAATATTCCCGCATCATGAACTTCTTTTAAGGCTTTTATCCGTAATTTAATTCCGGGTGCATATGGAGCAAATATTTGCTTAATATCTTCCCTATCTGTTTCAATCGTCATGGATACAAGGACATTGCATTTTTCTTTTAATTTTACTAACAAATCAATATCTCTTGTAATCAGTGGTCCTCTTGTTTGGATTTGAAGAAAATCAGGAGGATTTTCAATCATTTCTTCTAATATCCCGCTTGTAATTTTTGCTTTACGTTCAATTGGTTGGTAAGGATCTGTTGCGGAAGACATAAAAATGTTCAAGGTATTTTTTTTCTTCCGAAGTTTTATAATTTCTTTTTGGTAATTTTCGACTGCGTTTGTTTTTATGTCTATCCATTCTCCCCATGGAATTTCCTTGAATTTTTGTATCGGCATTTCTCTTACATAACAGTAGTTGCATGAAAACGTACAACCACTATATGGATTCAATGAATGTGTAAAGCCAACATCCAAATAACCTTTTGCTTCAGTAAGGATTTTTTTTGCGAGTATTTCTTTTATTTCAAATCCCATTTGGAATACACCACTCTTTAAGGTTTATCGTATATTTAGAAAATTAGAGGTAAGTTCCTATTTTACCGGTTCAAAGACCTTGATGTATTCCTTGTAATCTCCTTCACTAAACACATTAAATATGATTTTTTCAAAATGATTGGAATGTGTATTTAACCATTCATTAACATTCTTAACAGCAATGTTGGCTGCCTCTAGCTTTGGAAATCCAAACACGCAAGTTGAAATCGCACAAAAAGCGATGGTTTTTATTTCACCGATTTCATTAGCAACTTCCAAACAGGACATATAACAGGAAGCTAATTCTGCTTTTTGTTTTTCCGCTAATTCTGTTCCTTTTGGCACAATAGGTCCAACAGTATGCACCCTAACTTAACTCAAAGTCAGTTACATTTTCAATTAACAACAACAACAACTTTTCCGTTAGCTGTATTACTTTCCATTAATAGATGTGCCATGTGTATTTCATCTAATGAGAAAACCTGTGCAATAGGCACTTTAATTTTTTGTTGTACGATGTGATTGAATAGTTCAACCAACAATTTTTTACTAAAATTCACTCCACTATCAAACTGAGTAAAATACGTACCAGAAGGAATATCCATCATAGGCTCAAAGTTTTCCAACACCCACTCTCCGCCTAAAATACCGGTCATACATAAGATTCCATGTTCTGAAAGTAATTTCAGCGAATTTTTTAATGTAGTTGTGCCCACCAGTTCTAAGACTTTGTTCACGCCGTTTGGAAAAAGGGAGAAAAGTTGTTCTGATAAACTTCCATCCTCAAGTAACACAAAATCCGCACCATATTCTTTTAAAAATCCCAACTTGTTTGTTTTTCGAGTAGTCGAAATGACAGTAGCACCGACACTTTTTGCAAGTTGCAATGCAGCAAGTCCAACAGAACTGCTGCCTCCACGGATGAGCAAAGTTTCTCCCTTTTTAAGCTGAAGCGTATCAAAAAGAGAGCTATATGCTGTGTAATACATTTCAGGGATGGCTGCTAATTCCAACCAATCCATCTCATTGTCAATCGGATAAACCTGTGAAGATGGAATAAGGGTGTATTCCGCATAACTGCCATCAAACTCACGCCCAAGACCACCCATCAGTGATACAACCCGTTGACCATTTTGAAAAGAACTATCTGATGGATCTTCAATTTCTCCTGCGCATTCGATTCCAATAATCCGTGGGAGTTTTACAGATGGAGAATCCCCTTGTCTCGTAAAAATCTCCGATCGGTTAATACCAAACGCCTTAATTTTTACCAGCACCCACCCCGGCTTCACTTTTGGTGTTGGTACTTCCTGTACAGCCAATTCACTTGCTGTACAGGGCTTTTCTAATACAACTGCTTTCATTATTAAGTCCTCCTTATACTCTATTTTTTCAGGAGACCTTCCTTTGTTAAGAAGTCTCTTGCCACATCTTCGGCTTTCTTTCCTTTAACACCGACTTCATAGTTCATTTTTTGCATTTGGCTGTCGGTAATCTTTCCAGCAAGTTTGTTCAATGCTGTTACAATCTCTGGGTATTTATCTATGGTTTCTTGTCGCAATAAAGGTGATCCTTGATATGGCGGGAAGAAATGCTTATCGTCTTCAAGAACAACCAGGTGGTATTTTTGCAATTCACCATCCGTTGAATAGGCGTTCATCAGATTTACTTTGCCTGTTTGAATCGCATGATACCTTACAGATGGATCCATGGTAACAATCTTAAATTTCAGTCCATACACTTGCGCCAATCCAGGATATCCATCTTTTATGTCAGCAAACTCCGGATCAAAACCGGCAGTAACATACTGCTCGACTTTTACAAGATCGGAAATCTTCTTCAAATCATATTTTTTTGCAAAATCTTCTGAGACCGCTATTGCATAGGTGTCATTAAATTTCATGGGAGATAACAATGCCATGTTATATTTTTTTGCCATGCCTTCTTTTGCTTGCGTGTAAACTTCCTTACTGTTTGTGCTTACAGGGTTCTCTTTTAGTAGGTTGGCAATGGCAGTTCCCGAAAATTCAGGATAAACATCTACATCCTTCGATTTTAGTGCATTAAAAACAAAGGTCGTATCGCCTAAGCCTGTTCTTAACTTCACTTTCAAATCTGTGTTTTCTTCAATTAGTAATTTATACATATTATCTAGAATTTCCGGCTCTGGACCGAATTTGCCAGAGATCACGATCGGCTTTTGCTCGTTTTGAAGAAGCGTTGGAACAATCATCGAACCAATAATTAGAACGGTAACCAGCGCAAGAGCACCAGAGGCGACCATTATCTTTTTAAAGGATATTCTTTCGAGTCTTCGGAGGAGAAGGTCAAAAATAATCGCTAAAAGTGCAGATGGTACTGCTCCCAGGATAATAAGTGAATAATCGTTTCGGGAGATTCCAAGTAAAATAATATCCCCTAATCCACCTGCTCCAATGAGTGAAGCAATCGTAGCTGTTCCTATAATAAAAATGGTAGCTGTTCGGATACCTGCCATGATGACAGGCATGGCTAAAGGAAGCTCGACTTTTAATAGTCTTTTTCTTCTGTTCATTCCCATGGCACTTGCGGCTTCCAGTAAGGAGGGCTCTACCTCTTTAATTCCCGTATAGGTGTTCCGCAATAGAGGAAGCAGGGCATAAGCGATTAGCGCTATCACAGCAGGGACGGTCCCTATTCCAAAAAGCGGGATCAAAAGACCTAACAAAGCTAAAGAAGGAATGGTTTGCAGCACTCCAGTAATGCCAATGATATATTCCGCAATTCTTTGTTTTCGTGTTAAATAAATACCTAGTGGTATTGCGATGATTAATGAGAAAAAAAGAGCGATTAACGATAATTCTATATGCTGCAAAAGAGCGTTCAAAAGCTGAGATTTCCGATCTGACAAGACACTTATCAAATTACTCATGAATTTCTCCCCCCTCTCTTAAATATTGAGAAATTACCTTAAGTGCATTTTGTCGGAGGATGATCCCGACTGCTTTTCCATTGTCCTCTACAGAAATTTGTTCGAACGATGCTAGATATTCTAATACCTCATCAACTGGAGTTGATAAGGAAATGGTTTGGGTATCAGATAAAAATCCTTCTCCTACTGGAACAGGTGTAATAAGTTCAGTCAAATTAATCGATAATTTACGGTTGCCAACAAATTCACGCACAAAATCATTCACAGGATTGGTTAAGAATTCGTGTGGGGTTCCCACCTGAACGACTTCTCCATCTTTCATCAGACAAATACGGTCTCCTAGCTTCAGAGCTTCTTGCATGTCATGAGTAACAAAAACAATTGTTTTTTTCAGTTTTCGTTGAATTTCAAGCATATCATCCTGCAATTTTTCCCGGCTAAATGGATCAAGGGCACTAAACGGTTCGTCCATCAAGATGATTTCTGGGTCGGCTGCTAAAGCTCTTATTACACCTACTCGTTGCTGTTGTCCGCCCGAAAGTTCACTAGGTTTTCTATTTCGATATTCTTTTGGGTCAAGACCTACCATTGTAAGCAATTCATCCACACGAGCAGCAACCTTCTCTTTGCTCCAATTTTTTAATTCCGGTACAACTGCAATGTTTTCAGCAATTGTCATATGTGGGAAAAGCGCAATTTGCTGAAGAACATATCCAATATTCCAACGAAGTTCATTGATATCATAGTCGCTAATTTTCTTCCCATTAATCCAAACCCAACCTTTTGATAAATCAATGAGGCGATTGATCAATTTTAATGTAGTTGTTTTTCCAGAGCCACTGGGACCGATTAAAATAAAAAATTCACCTTTCTTTATCTCTAAATCTAAAGACTTTACGGCAAAGGTTCCGCTAGGGAATTGTTTCGATACTTGTTTAAAACGAATCATGTTGCCTCTCCTTTCATTATTCCATTTCCATTTTTTTATCGGTAAATCCCAATTATATAGATATCTATATATTCATCAAAAAAAATTAAAATCTCTCAAGGATTTTTTTTAACAAATGTTCCAACTGCTCTTTTTCATTGTGTGTTAACCCTCCATAAATGACAGTGTTTAATTTTTCTGAGATCTCATGAAATACTGGTTCCAGCTGGATTCCCTTTTCCGTAAGATTAATTAAAGTTATTCTACTGTCCTCCTTACTCTTATTTCTCTCTACAAACCCAAGTTTCTGCAATTTATCAATTAAAACTGTTACTGTCGGCTGACTGCGATGAATTTTTTCAGTCAGCTCCTTCACGGATAAGCCATTTTTTCCGTAAAGGCACACCAAAATATCCCCGTGAGATGGGGCGATACCATCCACTCCGTGTTTGTTAAGTTCCGACAAAATCAAATTGTTTACTGCGTCTCTAATCTTTCCAACTTTTGATGCTGTGTCATATTTTATCATGTTTTCCATTATACATAGATGTCTATATATTTTCAAGTGAATAAAAATGTTATTTATCACGAATTCGAGATAATGTGTTAAAAAAATGAAAGGTTAAACTTTATTCCTTACATTTTTCAAAAGCTGCACCAATGTCTCTGCTTCATCAGAATCTAATGAGTCAAACATTTGATGAACAAACTTATGATATTTCGGCATGATTTCGTTCATCAATTCATTACCATCATCAGTTAATGTCACATGTATCACCCGGCGATCATCTGAACAGGCATGAAGGCTTAATAAACCTCTTCGTTCTAGTTTATCTATACCATAGGTCATCGAACCACTTGAGACCAATATGCAATTTCCAATTTGTTGAATTGTTTGTTTCCCTTTTTGATAAAGTACCTCTAAAACAGAAAACTCCGTAATACCAAGCTTGTTTTTTGTCATTTCTTCCTTTATATTCGGTCATGAATGGCTTTAGATGTTTGCATTAATATCAGAAAGGGCAATATATTGCATTTCCTCTCCACTAATTCCCATCCCCTTAAATAATTTCGAATTAAAATAAATTTTTTTGCCAATAACCTTTTATTTTATAAAACAAAACTGCCACGTTACTTTAAGTACTTACTTCATAAGCTTCTGTGAGGAGTAAACATTTCATCGATTTTGTTCATCCTTAAAGCAAAGTTCGCCCAGGGTTTATTTTTTTATCCTAAAAAATGTTGAACATGATGAACAATTTTTCAAAAGGTATACCATTAGGGATTTGATTTTCGGAGCCAGCGCAGATGCTCTTGAAGTTCTCAAAAGCTTTCTTTTATAGAAGTAATCATTTTGGAGATTTTGTTTTCTCACCAAAAAAGGTCGAAACCATGCAGTCCTATTTTCGGCCAATAAAAAAACTGTCTTTCGACAGTCCTTCTTTGTCCAAAAAACGCACCCAATTGTTGAAGTTCGTATTACACAATCTCACAGAAATCTTTATTGCCTCTGAACAATATGTTCTGTATTCTTTGGCAAATTTTTAATTTCTGCCCTTAAAAATTCTGGATATAATTCTATATCTCTAAGTTCCTCTATTGGTGTCCATTTGTAAATCAATCGGTCTCCTTCAATTCCATTAAACGGGGTGTCATTAATTTCGATAAAGGTTTGGGAAGAAACTGAAAAATACAAACCTATTTCATGAATATCCTTACCATCATATTCAAAGAAGTTTTCAACAATCCACACTAATCCATTTACGGTAATATCTAAATTTAATTCTTCACGGAATTCCCTTTTTATACTTACTTGTGACTCTTCAGCAATTTCAACTCTCCCTCCTGGAAGAGACCAATTACTTTCATTAACGTCTTTATGTAGTAGAACATGCCCATCCTCTATCCAAATACCTGCAACTCGATAATTAAATATTGCTTTTTCGGTCCTAAATACTACATCCACCTTGGTTTTTATCCCCCTAATAAAAATGATGTTTTAAATGAATATTCCATAATAAACACAAAAATCCTTCTTTAACTAACCGCCCTTTGGTTGAATAAGAATGTTTATTCTAACCGTATATATCAACTCCCACTACACTCTTATCCGAAACATTAACAACCAAAACGATCTGTTTGGCAAAGGTAGAAAAACTTCTTATAGTCACAGACTCCTTTAAATTATCCTCTAAAGTCCAACCAGTCGGCTGTAACATAATCGAACCGTTTTCCGCAAAGAAGGAACAGTTTAGAAAATCAAATAGATCTTCAGTTTCCTTGATATATAACTCATTAATATATTGCTTATTTATTGTGTAATATTTTAAAGTTTTTGGATAACTTCTCATTTCCAAGCTTTTAGAGCGAAATAAATCGGGGACAACAGGGTAAATTCCGTTTAACAAAAGGTCTTCGATCATTTTTTTAGATCCTTCTTTTAAGCCTCTTACGTTTATTTCTTTTAATTTTCCATCAATAAAGATTTGTTTTACATCTACATAATGAGGTACTACCTCATTCATAATAATCCTTTTAGCCTTCTGATTGGGTGTAGGGAATGATGTTAATGCATTTTCATTTAAAATTACATCAAAGGAGGCAAAAAGCTGGCAAATTTCATTAATTCTAAATAAATCTTCTTTTGACTCAATCCTTTTAAGTCTCAGTTCCCCAATTTCTTCTTTAGAAGCTAATATTGGTTCTTCAATTTCAGAGATCCATTCGAACATAATTACCCCTTAATTTAAATGACCTTTATTACATAATATACCATATATAAGTTGTATCTTCTTCAACTAAATAGCACCATTAGAACAAAAAAAACCCGGCTATTATGTGGCCGGATCTTGGACTATTGCCTCCGTTACTTTAAGTATATTTTTTCACGAAGATGCATTATTAATTTTATAATTTTTATGATTGACTATGGTTGTAATTGGTTCATCTTTAGCTTTATTGTATCCGTACTCAACAATAACAGAATTTTCTCTTATAACCGTAACAATTCCTTCATGGCTTATTCCTTCACGCGTAAATGTAATATTGTCCCCGATTTTAGCAGTTGTCATTTTATCACCCCGAACTTATTATTTTCCGCAAAGATAAAATAATGCAGGAACAATTAAAATACTAGCTCTAGTTATTGCAAAAAAAAAGAAAGCTACCGCAGCAACCCTGTGTTAACGAAAGCACCTGTTTATTTAACTATAATTCTTCACAAACTAACTGTGTAAGGCATCCCTTTTTTTGCTAAACTGCTACATTTACGTTTCTCCAATTGTAAAAGGAGTTATCTCGGAATCGTGATTTGCTATTACCCGTATGCAATCCTTCCTTTGTGAAAAGCTTTGTATCCATTCTAATGATTTCTTAGCGTGAATTTTATTAGATATGACACCAGGCAATATCAGTTGTTCCCAAGATTTCTTTGCATATCCTACGTCACTCGCTAGCAACAACCAGCCTTCATTCATTTTAACTAGTAAAGAAATCATCCCCTCGCTATGCCCAGGAGTATGAACTAGAAATAGAGTACCATCTCCAAAAAAATCAAGCCCCTTATTAAAAGGACCATATGGAATATCTTCTAAAATAAATGTATCTATCGGGATACCTTCCCACATTGATTTAATGTACCCAATTTTTTTGTTTGCAGCTTTCAACTCTAGTTCGCTTGTAATTATTTTTTTTGCATCTTGTACGTGACTTAACCCGCTAACGTGGTCCGAATGGAGATGGGTTAAAAAAACAAAGTCTATTTCACTGCTTTTTACTCCAAAGTTATTTAATTTATCAACTATTGATTCACCCACAGGGAGTTCTCCTCTGAACATAGAGTACGCTAAACACCCCAAATGGTTTTTTTGATTAATCCTTATTTCTTCATTCCAACCTGTATCTACCAAAATAAGCCCTTTAGGATGCTCAATGAGGTAAGTGGAAACGGGAACCCACATCTTTTTATTTTCTCCCCGTAGCCAACCCGAATATGGGATAGGGTGTAATCCTTTCTCTCGAAAAGCTAATGCCCGGTCAATATAAACCCTGCCAGTATGCCATATATGGACCTTCATTCTAATTCCCCCTTTGAAACAAATATCTTGGCCAATTATATTTAACATATTTTAACATATGGGGAAAAATTCAAGTCAATAAAAGCAAATTTTAAGATAATCCAATAACTACTCCATTCACAAATCCAGGCCAAGCATAAGTTTTTTTAAGCTACCCCTGCCACGTTTGTGGAATAAGGAATTCAACAAAAAAGGCGTTAATCCTACCTGGATTAACGCACCCAATAGTTTAAAAAGAAATCTTTAAAGTTGGAAACCTAAATCATTTAAAGTTCCATTCAATATTTATCTGATTTTCTCCGCCAATTCTAAAATAATTCCCTCTGGACCACGAACGTAGCATAACTTATAACTTTCTTCATATTGCTGTATCTCACTAAAGATTTCCGTGCCCTTCTTTTTCAATTTTGAAACAATAGCTTCAATATCTTCAACAGCAAAACAAATATGTCGGATACCCAGCGTATTTGCAAAAGGCTGCTGAATATCTTTTTCATCTGACGGCGTATAAAATTTGACTAGCTCTATCCATGCCTTACCACCCGGCATTCCCAATCCTACACATGCCGTTTTAACATCCTTAAGCCCAACTATTCGGTCCAACTGTTCTCCATCCAATTCCCATTCCGCTTGCACTTCAAGTCCTAAATCAAGAAAAAACGCTTTAGCCTCTGAAAGATCATTTACATTTATACTCACATGATCTATTCTATTGATCTTCATATCTCATACCTCCTATATTCCTGTTATTTTCAATACCTGTATTCGTGTAAGGTTTGTTTGAAATTCTAATTCGCTTATAACAGAAAATATCCTTCTTCAACAATCCTGCCACGTTTGTTCAATAAGGAATTCAACAAAAAAAGGCGGTTAATCCTTCTGGATCAACTCACCCGGTAGCACAATAACAAAAGTGTCGTAAGTTCCACTCGTGACTTTAATAAAACTAAGAGTTTTACCGGAAATACTACTACTATTTTTGTAATTCCTATACTATAGTGTAAATACAAATCTAAATGTAAAGGATGTGTATCAATATGAATGACAAAAAAGCTGTCTTGGATAAAGGTCCTTTCTTTCATGGTACTAAAGCAGAACTAAAAATTGGAGATCTTTTAGAACCGCAACACTTATCAAATTACCAAGACAAAAAATCGAACTATATATATTTCACTGCAACATTAGATGCGGCTAAATGGGGTGCTGAATTAGCAGCATCTAAATCAAAAGAAAGAATTTACATTGTAGAACCATTAGGTGATTTTGAAAATGACCCGAACTTAACTGACAAAAAATTTCCTGGAAACCCAACACGTTCTTATAGGTCTAAATCGCCTTTGAAAATAATAGCTGAAATTTCTTCATGGGAAAGACATTCCGATGAAGAAATAAATCATATGCTTACATCTTTAAAAAAACTACGTGAACAAGGAAAAGCTGTAATATACGATTAATCTTCATCATCTATTAAGTCATGACTTAAAAGGAGTAGCGTCAGGAAAATGCGGATTTACCAACGTAAAGTATATTACAACATTGAAAAATCGGTTCCTTTACCATTAGGAACCGATTTTTTTGATTTGGCTTATTAAGCAAACGCAGCCGTTTGTTTAAGTACAATATTTACAAAATCAAAAAAATAAAGCTTTAAGATAAAAATAGGTATTACCTAATTTAGTTTTATTAATTTCCCCTAAAACCTTTACAAAGGAAGATTTAGTTGCCACGAAACTCCGAAGCGGTCATTTACCCAACCAAACTTTTTACTGAAACCATAATTATTTAAAGGCATAAGCGCTTGTCCACCTTCATTAAGTTTCTCATAAAGATTGTCAAGTTCACTTTCAGTATTACAAGTAACAAAGATTGAGAAGGAAGGTGTAAAAGAGAATTGATGTTTTACATGACTGTCAATACACATAAATTCTTGCTCTTTCAAGGTAAAAGTAGCCTGCATTACGGTGCCTTCTGGTCCAGCTTCATTAGCTCCATATCTAACAATGTTTGTAATTCGAGAATCCTCAAAGATGGAAGTATAAAAATTCATCGCTTCTTCTGCGTTGCCATCTTGAAACATTAAAAAAGGTGTTATCTTTTCCATATTTATCCTCCTAATTTTATGTATTAAATTTATTATAGTTGATTTTCTTGTTGAACTAAACTGCCCCTGTAGTACCATAACTTCCTCATAAAAAGCGTCAATCCATTGTTTTGATCAACTCTCCAATACTTTTAAGAAGATGTTAGTTTTATAAATTCTTCTGCATCTTTGACACATAATTCCATTCCTTTTTCCCAGAATTCCTCTAAAGTAATATCTTCTCCTAAATGTTTCATAACTAAATCTTCCACAGACATACTTCCTGAATCACGCAGTAAGTTCATATAATCTTTCTCAAAATCTTTCCCCTTCTCCTTTGCCTTTGCATAAATGCCCAATGCAAATAAATACCCAAAAGTATATGGGAAATTATAAAATGGCGATTGAGTAATATAGTAGTGTGGTGTCCAAACCCAAGAATAAATCGAAGGTTGTTCTAGGGAACCAGCATATGCCTCATTTATTGATTCTTCCATTAACTGATTTAGTCGATCGGCTGAAACAATACCTTCATTACGTTCCTCGTAAAATCTCTGCTCAAATAAGAATCTCGAATGAATATTCATAAAGTTCATTACACTACGTTTTAATTTTTCATCCAGTATAAATAATTTGTCTTCTTTTGAATTTGCCATTTTCATAGCCGCATCAAAAATAATCATTTCGGATAGGGTTGAAGCAGTTTCAGCAATACTTAACGGGTAACGCTTATTCAACCCATTAACAGACTTCATGGCATGATTATGGAAAGCATGCCCCAGTTCATGAACAAGAGTTAACACATTTAAAAAAGTACCGCTAAATGTCATAAAAACTCTTGATTCACCTGTTAGTGGAAAACCAGCACAAAATGGAATAGCGGACTTATTTGGTCGATCTTCTGCCTCTATCCAACCTTCATTTAAAGCTTGCCTAACGAATCCTTCTAGCTCGGTTCCAAACTGACTAAAGTGTTCCGTAATAAGTGTAGCAGCTTCCTCGAATGATATCTCTTGATTATTTTTTGTAACGGGAGCCCAAAAGTTATAAGCCTTCATACTAGATCCGCCTATCATTTCAGCTTTTCGCTTCAAGTAAACCGAGAATGGTTGTTTATATTTACTGATCACTGTCCACATCGTATTCAGCGTTTCTTCCTCCATTCTGTTCTTTTTCAATGAATCTTCTATTACATTTTTAATCCCACGTTTGTTATTTACTTGTATACGAAAGCCAGCAATGTGATTTATTATTTTACTAAATAATTCTTCTTTCTCTTTCCAAGTTGACTCTAATACATAATGGGATTCCTTACGCACTTCTTCATTATGGTGCGAACGCAAGTTAATGGCTTGTCCAACAGATAGATTTTCTTCTTTTCCATTAATTTGGATAATTACGTTAATACTACTTACTAGATTATTATAGAAATGTCCCCAAGCATGGTATCCATCAACCATTAAATCTGAAATTAAATTTAGCTCCGCTTCTGACAAATTCTTATCTGCATTTTCACGCCATTCATTTAAAATAAATCTATACTCTTGTAATTCTTCGGTTTCTAGTATGCTTTCCCAAACATCTTCCTTTGTATTTGTTAATATCTTCTTTACTTTCGATAATTCTTTTTCAAAACGGGATTCCTTTTGAGCAACTTTTCCTCGTAAATTCGTAGCATCTTGATCCTTTGGATTTTCTGCAAAGAGACAAGTGATAAACGAATTAGCTTGCGATAAGTACAAGCGAATGGTTGCAATGTTTTCTACTAAATGGACTACTTTAATTACTTCATTTGTTGAAAGTGGAGTAATAAATGATTTAACGCTACCTTCTAGTTCATGTACAAGAGCTTCTAATCGATTGACATGTTCTAAAAACAGAGTTGATTTGCTTCCCCCCATAAAAATCTTATCTAAATTCCAAACTCTTGGATAGCTTATTGTCTCCATTAGTTACCTCCCCAAAATATGTATATTTCAACAAAAACGAACGTATATTCTTACCGTAACATATTTTAGAGGTAAAAAATCACTACAATAACAAGAAACACTGATTATTGTAAGATCAATATCTCTTGTTCAACTCTTCTGTCCCGTTAGCACAATAAAAAAAGGGATAGCCGCAGCCACCCCATCTTTAACATAAGCCTTAAAGTCCAATACTTCACAATCTATTTGAGTTCATTCCAAGTTATTATTTCAACATTGCCAATTTCGACTTCTCCGAGACTTAAAAAATGTGGGACGTAGTGAAACAATCCGAATCTATTGCCTTTTATGCTTTCATCTTTGTAATATTCAGATGTAGCAGATGGCAACCCTGTAAGTTCTTTATAATAATCCATATCCACTATCTTAATTTGATCTTCCTCGATAGGTTCTGCTGGACCTTTATATTTCTCTTTGGAGTAATGATAGATAGCGTTTTTATTGTTTTTTAGATTTTGAATAGGAATTTTAAAAAAGGACTGTTTTTCTTTAGTCTTAATTTCTAAAGCTGTGATTGCTTGGTAAACGTAATGAGGATGCAAGGGTAGAAAATGTAAAACATCATTCCATAAACAATTTAGTTTTGGTACTTGTTTTCTAAGCAGTTTAGGTCTCCCAGGATGGTCAAAATACTTTTTAGTATATTTATCATACAATTGAGGATAAGGATTCTTCAAAGAATTTAAGGGTATCAATTTGTCTCCTTCCATATCATTCGGTACCATATGATATACATATTGTTGCATAAACAACACCTCCGATTCTAACCAAGTTCTAGATTAACCCTTTATTTTCCTGCTACCTTATCGCACTAAACTGCCCGTTAGCACAATAAGAAAACGGGATAGCCGCAGCCATCCCACATTTTACATAATCCCCCTTTGGTATTCCCACAATCTCGAAATTTCTCTACTTCCATAATAGCAATTGGACGAATCTTTTCCATATTACTTTTGAACTTTTCCCAATATTGGTTTTCATCGAAAAAAATACATTTTACAAAAATTGTCTTAATATGAAAAAAACCACAGCATCAAGTACTGTGGCATAAGAAAATTTTATGCTTCCTAATCTTTTAAAAAAATCTATTCAAAATGCAATGCTTCAATCGGATTAAGTTTAGAAGCTTTATAGGCCGGCAAAATGCCGAACAGCAATCCAATGATAATGGAAAATACTAATGAAATCAAAAGGATAAACGGAGAGATTATCGTTTCTAAACCTGTCGCGTTTTTTAAAATAATCGACCCGGATATACCAATTAAAATCCCCAATATTCCACCCATTGTTGTTATAATGACAGCTTCTATTAGAAATTGGTATAAAATATCTCTTCGTTTTGCTCCAATAGCTTTACGAATCCCAATTTCTCCCGTTCTTTCTGAAACCGATACTAACATTATGTTCATAATCCCAATACCGCCTACTATTAGTGAAATACAGGCAATACCAGTTAGCATGACGGACATGAGATTGGAAACGGAACTTGCGGTGTCCAGCATGTCTTGCTGGTTCAGGACTTTAAAACTGTTTTCATCATTCTTAAAAATATCTTTTAAACTTGTATCGACATTTTTTAATACCTTGTTAACAGAGTTATCGTTCTGTGCTTGAATAAAAATGGACTTTATTCCCGGGATATAAAACGTTCGTTCTGCTGTACTTGCTGGTATAAGGATCCGGTCATCATCTGAACCTGCGAGTGTACTGCCTTTTGAGTTTAGCACTCCGACTACTTTAAATGTAACACCGTTGATTTGGATACTTTCCCCGACCGGATTTATGAATCCAAAATAATTTTGTGCAATATTTTTACCTAACACAGCGGTTTGTGTCCGATAGTCAAGATCAAGCGGTGATATAAATCTTCCCTTTTCCAACGTTAACCGCCTAATATCCTGATAACTGGGATTGATTCCGGAGATATCAATTCCGTCTATAAGTTTTTCGTTCCTTTTCACGGATGCTGACTGGCTGATGACGGGTGATAGCGTTTTGATGCCTTTTATCCTCGCAAACTTCATGGTCTCTTCATAACTAAGAGTGGTCTTGTTCCCTCTTCCTAAAATATTGACATAAATTAAATTGGTTCCAAGGTTTTGAATTTGCCCTTGTACCTGTTGCTTTGTCCCACTTCCAAAAGACACGAGAATAATGACAGATGATATTCCTATAATTATACCGAGCATGGTCAGAAATGTTCTTAATTTATAGGACGAAATGGTATTCACAGCCATCTTTACCGCATCAAAGAGACTCATGAAAACACCTCCATTGTCGACAAATCCCCATCTTTTATCACTAAAGTTCGGTCGCTTTGTTTCGCAAGAATTGGATTGTGAGTAATCATGATAATTGTTTTGCCCTGCTCATTTAACTCCTTTAAGAGTTCCATGATGTTTTCTCCTGTTTTTGAATCTAATGCACCAGTCGGTTCATCCGCTATAATAATGGGTGCATTGGTTACCAAACCTCTTGCAATCGCGACTCTCTGTTTCTGCCCTCCGGATAATTCTGCAGGCTTGTGTTTCATTCGGTCACTTAAACCGACCCGCTCAAGTGCTTCCGTTATTTTTTTATTTCTTTTTACTCTAGATATTCCTTGGTATATGAGAGGGACTTCGACATTTTCATAGGCTGTTAATCTTGGAAGCAGATTAAAATTTTGAAAAATAAAGCTGATCTTGCTGTTTCGAATGGATGCTTTTTCGATCTCAGTTAAATCCTTTACATTCATACCATCCAAAAAGTATTCGCCTTCATCAAAGTGATCGAGCAGACCCATTATGTTCATTAAGGTAGATTTACCCGAGCCCGAAGGCCCTATAATAGCGACAAATTCATTTGCTTGTATTTGCAGATTAATCTTTTTCAATACTTCAAATTGGGGTCCACTATTTGAGGTGCGAAACTTTTTCGTTAACCGGCAAATCGAGACGATCGGATTACTTTTGTTTTCCACCTTTTTTGCCCCCAAACATTTTCTGTAAGGACCCGTTTTTCTTTTGCTTTTTCCCTTTATCAATTGAATAAGTTTTAGGGATGATTACGTTCTCCCCATCCTCAAGTCCTAAAACGATTTCTACTAATTGATCATCGTGTATACCTGTTTTGATTTTCACCATTTCCTGTTTGCCGGAAAGTGACTTCACCATCACAAACTGGTGTCCATTTTTCTCTTGAACTGCTTCCATCGGTAGTGTGAGAATGTTATCTTTTTCTGAAGTCAAAATATACGCTTCCCCGGTCATACCAGGTTTTACGCCGGTTCCCGCGGTCAATAATACCGTTACACTAAAAGTAGAAACTCCATTTTTTATTTCTCCAATTGAAGAAATCGAGTCCACCATTCCATTTATGGAAGTTCCGGGAAGAGCGTTTAAATTAATTTGAACATGTTGTCCCGGTTTAATTTGTGAAATATCAAGTTCGTCGACTTCCAAATTCATCTTCAGCTTCGTTAAATCAGCTATTTCTAATAAAGGGTCCCCTTTTTGAACCTCATCTCCATTCTGAGCGGATACTGCGACCACTGTTCCATCAAATGGTGCCTTAAGCGGTGGAACCTTCTCATTACTAAGTAACAGATTCAGCTTGTCCCTTGCCTGCTGCAGCTCAATATTGGCTTTATCTGCCTTATCTTGTAAATCCGGATTCTTAGTTACATCTCCGTGTTCGAGCTGCCGCCCTGCACTCGCAGCATCAATCGCCGCCATTTCAACATTTGCCTTCGCTTCTTCAATGTCATTCTGAAGATTTTGATCCAGGAATGTGACTAAGTCTTCATCTTTTTTTACTGCCTTTCCTAAAGAAACGTTAATCTCATTAATCGTTTCAGCTGTTCCCGCTTTAAAGAATTTAATTTGAGAAGAATCTACTGTACCGAGAGCATGAACCCTTGATTGTATGCTCCCTTTAGAGACTGAAACGGTTTTTATTTTTGATTGTGGTTGAGCATCACTTTTTTGATTTTTTATAATAAATACCACGATTGCAGCAATCAATATCGTAAAAATAACTGTACCGATTAACCACTTTTTCTTCTTTTCCAATCCTTATTCCCCTTTCTTCGGATTTTTCGTTTTCTCAATCTGTGACTGAATTTTCTTTGTCCATTGCAGCTTTTTTTCGTTTAACTGATTTTCTGTTATGTTCGGGTTCTTTTTCTTAAATGCATGCTCTCGATTATTAACTAAGAAATCAATCACCTGTTGCTCTGTTTTGTTTTTCTCTTTTGCTATTTCAACGATACTTTTTCCAGCTTTTTTTTCATCTCTGAAATCTTTTTTGCTGATGCCTAGAAACGAATACAATTGAGGGTCAATTTTTGTATTCTTCTTTTGGTGGTGACGTGATTTTCCATTCTTTTTATTGGTAACCGCAGCTTTAGAAGAATGATTTTGTGTATTCGAACACCCCATGAAAAGTGAGGACGATAGGGCGATAACAAATGCAATCATTATGATTTTCCATTTCATGATAGTACCTCCACTAGAGTTTTCTAGAATCTGAATAAAGAGTACTTCAATATTGTTTCAGGATTATTTCAGCCGTATCTGTAGAAACCTATAATTACAATGCAGGTGCTATAATAAAGAAAAAGAATTTACGAGGTTTAAGATCATGATCTATTCTATAAAACCACAAAGCTTCACCATTCTATTAGTGGATGATGATATTAATATTTCAGAGATGGCTAAGCTTTATTTACAGAATAAGGGGTTTCATCTATATCAAGCCTTTACGGGAAAAGAAGCATTAGAGATGTTCAAGAAACACTCAGTTGACCTGGTTATACTGGACCTCATGCTTCCGGAAATGAACGGGTGGGAGGTTTGCAGGGAAATTCGTAAAACCAGTGACCTTCCCATTCTCATGCTTACGGCTAAGAGTGAAAGTGAGGATAAAGTATGGGGGTTTAGTCTGGGGGCTGATGATTATTTGGTCAAACCATTCGACCCAAATGAGCTGATTGCACGTGTTATCTCCCTGCTTAGACGAACCGTAAAAGCCGAAAAAATGTCAACCAACATTCAATTTGGACAGCTGATAATAGATACAAAAGCATGTACCGTTACTTGCAGTAACGAAACCATCGATTTAACTCCACGTGAATACCAATTGCTTTTGGTTTTTACGAAACATCCTAACCAGGTGTTTCATCGGCAGCAATTATTAGACCTTGTTTGGGGTGATGATTACTTCGGAGAAGACCGTGTAGTGGATGTTTTTGTTACGCGTTTACGTCAAAAGCTCAGTCAAGATGACGGCAGCTGGAAAATAGAAACCGTCCGGGGGATCGGTTATAAATTTACGGTGGATGATTCACATGAAATTTAAATCTATTTTTCAAAAATTATTAGTCTACTCTGTCATCGTCAATATTATTGGAATGGCGCTTCTGGCTGCCATTATTAATTATTCATTAAAAGAAATGTTATTTAAGAAAAAAGAAACCGCGCTATTTCACCAAGCAGATCAGATCCTGACGATTATCGGAAACAGTCAAGACCCAATCAATGACCCTCTCTTTAATGAGTTTGTTGCCTATAATAAAAAACTGTCAAAGGTTAAAATCGACTTGCTTTTATCGGCACCGCCAAATAAGGCAACTCGCACAAAAAAACAAGAGGAGAAGCTATTAAAGCGAGCAGACATCAAGAATGCGAATATTATTAATCAGGTGTTAAAAGGTAAAAGAATTACGCACATTGGGACGTTTGAAAAAAATAGCGAAAAGGAAGTTTTAACCGTAGGTGTCCCGGTAACAAGACAGGGTCAATTTATCGGTGCTCTCTTTCTTTTGACACCTATTAAAGAAGTACAAGCAGGAGAAGTTTCAAAGATAATTATCATTATTTCAGTCTCTATGTCAATACCGGCATTATTTGCTCTCTATTGGCTTTCAAGGAGAATTTCAAAACCACTTGTCCAAATGACTCATTCTGCCAGTTCAATAGGTAAAGGACGTTTTGATGAAAGGATTACGGTTAAAAGTAAAGATGAAGTGGGTCAATTAGCGCAAACCTTTAATCATATGGCTGATCAGTTAGAAACCTTAGAAAAGTTAAGAAAAGAATTAATACGAAATGTCTCTCATGAACTAAGGACTCCATTGACCTCTGTAAGAGGATTCATTCAAGGAATGTTGGAAGGGGTCATTTCTCCCAATTTGCAGAAGAAATATTTAACCATAAGCTTAAAAGAAATTGAACGTCTAAGTAAGCTGTTAAACACCATTTTAGATTTATCCGCTATTGAGTCAGGAAAGGTCATTCTGCAGCCTGTTTCAATTAGCTGGAAATCACTCATTCAAAGTGTTTTAGACAGTATTCATATTCGAACAGTTGAAAAGGATATTACTTTAGTGGAACATTTGGAAAATCCGGAAGACCTAAAAATAAAAGTAGACCCCGAACGAATGAAACAGGTTATCTTTAATTTACTCGATAATGCTGTGCGTCATACTCCCCCACAAGGTACGATAAAAATATGTAGTCAAGTAAGGGAAAATCATTTTGAAATAAAAATTGCTAATAGTGGCAAGGGAATAAAACCTGACATCCTTCAGTACATTTGGGAGCCTTTCTTTACCGAAGAATCCTCTAGAAATTCTCTACGAGAGAGAAGCGGACTTGGACTGGCTATTACAAAGCATTTGATTGAATTAATGGGAGGATCCATTTCGGTAGAGTCCAATTCAGAAAAATGTACAACCTTTACCATTCTACTAACTACCAACAACATTGATTGAAAAGTGGTTCAGCAAACAAATGGTATAAAGTTAAAAAAGACCACTCCTGGTCTTTTTTAACTCCGCTTAGAAAGAAAATGACTCCGATTGATAATGGTCGGAATCCACTACCAAATCAAATCACTCTTTTATTAATATCCGATCACTTTTACTCCCAGGCTACGAATTACAAAAAATTCCACATCTTTATTGGTCTCATTCATCATTTGGTGCCGCGTTAAAGCGGGTATTTTATAAAAATATCATAAATTATATATCAGACAGATCCCCATATATACATAAAATAAATACCAAATATAAGGAAAATAAAGATAAAGAAATAGAAAGATAAATAACCATTAGCCTTGAAAACTTAAATGTTTGATTATTAATTTCATTTCCTTTTTTAAAATAAGAAATAGTGGTGATGATTAAGGCAAACACCACAATAAAAATGGAAGCCAACCCGATTAATTTTGCTAAGGCATCAGCCATATCTATTCTTATAGATGGTTAAGTATGCATCCGAATAATCGGAAAAATTGACAAATGATTTATGGGAATAAACTAAGGCTGTTTCATTAATAAAACTTACTAATCAAAGTTAATAGGAGAATTTGTGATTATGTGATACACTTTGTTTACCATTTGATTTACTTGTTTACATGTGCCCTACTCATTCGTGAGTGGGGCTCCTTGTTTTTTTTTTAAAAATAAGAAAAACAGACTCTATATAGAGCCTGTTTTAGTTTGTTCTTATTATTAAGCTTTACGCACGTTAGCTGCTTGAGCCCCACGTTGACCTTGCTCAACGTCAAAAGTAACTGCTTGACCTTCGTCTAAAGATTTAAAACCTTCGCCTTGGATAGCTGAGAAATGAACGAACACGTCTTCTCCGCCTTCACGCTCGATAAATCCGAAACCTTTTTCTGCGTTAAACCATTTTACTTTACCTTGCTCCATTTTGTTTCCTCCTGCTGTGTGCTTTACACACAATGTGTTACTATCCTTGCACTCAGTGATCATCAAGACGAAAAGTTAATCTTATACTATCCTTTACACCGAACAAAAATAATTCTTCTAAAGTTTAACATTTATTAAAAGTATTTGCAAGAAGACATAAACACAGCCATTTTTGCCACTCGTGAATTTTCACACCTAGTATTGGATTCTTATGTTGTTATTATTCAAGTAAAGCCCCCATTAGTTTAAGTGCAACCTTCACAAACGCCAAAAATCATTCAATAAGAAAAAGTATTAACCTTGATTAGCAGGATGATGACAGCTCTGCTAGTACTAGCTCTAACATTTACTTTGCCCCTGGTTACACCAACGCTGGTATTGGGCCTTACAGTTAAATCAATTACTATACACCAGACTAAAATAAGGCTGACCCAGAAGAATTCAATAGGTCAGCCTTTATTGGTTATCATTTTTATTTAGGTTTACGCATTTTCTTTACCGCCAAATTTGAAGCCGAGATGACCGGTGTATTTACCAAGATTACCGCCAAGATGAGCGCCTATTCCTTGACCGCCGCCTAGCTGGCCGCCTGCTTGGACGCCAAGCCCTTGTTGGCCTCCTAACTGGCCGCCCGCATGAATGCCAAGACCTTGGCCGCCGCCTAAGTTGCCGCCTGCTTGGACGCCAAGCCCTTGTTGGCCTCCTAACTGGCCGCCCGCATGAATGCCAAGACCTTGGCCGCCGC